>DASUEE010000326.1:0-12719 GCA_036275235.1 Acidimicrobiales bacterium
CCCGAGGTGATCGTGTCCGTCGACCTCGGCGGTGCCACCACGACGCTCGTCACCGAGCCGGGCCGCCGGGTGTCGGACAACCCGACCTCGCGCCGGGTCGAGCTGATCCTGCGCGAGCGGCGCTGACCCGGAGCCCCGCCGACCACCGCCGTCCGTGTCACGCTGGCGCCATGGCGGACGCCACCTCCCTGGACCCCAGCACCTACGACGAGCTCGGCCTGTTCCACGAGAACGCGGCCGAGGTCGGTCTGGAGTGGCACGGACCGCCCAGCGTCCGGCGGGTCGAGACCGACGTCGGCGGTGGCCGCTCGCTGAGCGCGCTGCGCTGGGGGACGGACGCGCCCCAGGTCGTCTTCCTCCACGGCGGCGGGCAGAACGCCCACACGTGGGACACCGTCCTGCTCGCCCTCGGCCGTCCCGCCCTCTGCGTCGACCTGCCCGGCCACGGGCACAGCGGCGACGTCGACGCCAACCGTCCGATCGGGCCGCGCGCCTTCGCGGAGGACGTGGCGGTGGTGGTCCGCGAGCACGCACCGAACGCCGCGCTCGTGGTCGGCATGTCCCTCGGCGGCCTGACCGCCATCGAGCTCGCCACCGTGGCACCCGAGCTGGTCCGCAAGCTCGCGCTCGTCGACGTCACGCCGGGCACCGACCGGGAGAAGGCCTCGGACATCGTCGCCTTCCTCGCCGGCCCCGAGTCCTTCGAGTCCTTCGACGAGATCCTCGAGCGGACGGTCGCCTTCAACCCCACCCGCAGCGAGCTGTCGCTGCGGCGGGGCATCCTGCACAACGCCTACGCACGGGACGACGGCCGGTGGGTCTGGCGCCACCAGCGGGGCGGCCCGGCCGGCGGCGGGACCGTCGAGCGCACCGATCTCGACTTCCGCGACCTCTGGGACGACGTCGCTGGGATCCAGGTGCCGATCCTCCTCCTGCTCGGCGACCGGTCGCCGGTGGTCGACGACGCCGACGTGGCGATGTTCCTCGAGCGCCAGCCCGACGCCGAGGTGGTCACGGTGGAGGACGCCGGCCACTCGATCCAGGGCGACCAGCCCCTCGTGCTCGCCGACCACCTGGACCGCCTCCTGGACCGCTGACGTCCGTGCGCCGCGCCCTCGCCGCCGCCGTCCTCGGCATCAGCCTGTGGCTGGGGTCGGTGGCGTGGACCGGCTTCGTGCTCCTGCACACCGTGCTCGACCCGGGCCGCTCCGAGGCGGTGGCCGAGTCGCTGTACGAGGACGAGGCCGTGCGGGCGCAGCTGGCGGAGAACATCGCCGACGGCGTCGAGGCGGCGCTCCCACCCGCGGTCCCCGTCGAGCGGGGCACGGTCGAGTCGCTGTCGGCGAGCGCCCTCGACTCGCCGGCGGTGGAGGCGGTCTTCATCGCGTCGTTCGTGCGCACCCACCAGGCCTTCCTCGGCGAGGGCGACCTGCCGCGTGCTGTGGACGGCGGGGCGTTCGGCTCCGCCGCCCGGGACACGCTGGTCGAGCAGCACCCGGCGCTCGACGCCGTGCTCCCCGCGGCCCCCGAGCTCGCAGTGCCCCTGCCCACCGAGCGGGTGCCGGACGCCGGGCCCGTGCGACACGGGCTGCAGGCCGCGGTGCCGCTGCTGGCCGGGGTGGCGGTGGCCGGCATCGCCTTGGCGCTGCTCGTGACGTCGAACCGCCCGGCGGTCGTGCGCCGGGCGGGCATCTGGGCCATGGGCCTGTCGGCCACGGTCCTCGTCGTCGCCTACGGGATCCCGGCTCTGGCCGACCGCTACGCCAGCGGTCAGTCGGCCGTGATCGGGGCGCTGGTGCGGGCGATGGCCGAGACCACGCGCCTGCCGGCCCTCACGCTGTGCGGGCTCGGGGTCGTCGCCGTGGTCGCCTCGCTCCTCTGGCGCCACGCGCCGGTGGCGGCCGTGCGGCCGGCGCCCGCTCCGGCGCCCCGGGTCCGGACGCCGCGGTCCGGTCGACGGCTCGGGACCTCCACCGGCCAGGTGGCGATGCCACGTGGACCGCGCACGCCGCGGACCCGGTTGCCCGACGGCTACGCCCCCGGTGCCCGGCAGGCAGAGCCGGCGCCACCGGACCGCACCCGGGTGGTGCCCCGGCCGGAGGCACCCACCGTGGTGCAGCGCCCGGGGGAGGACCCCACGCGCGTGGAGGGCGCGATCCCTCCGGACGCCCGCTGGGTGCCGGGCGTGGGCTACGTCGTGGACGACCTCTGAGCGGCGCCGTTCGGCGAACCGGCTGCCGCCGTCGCAGCGTGGTCGTCGACGTGCTGGCCCGTGCGGCCCCGCACCACGTTCAGGAACCGCTCGATCCCGGCGACCGCGGCGTTGGTGCGGTTGCCGGCGAACACGTCGAAGGCGTGCTGGGCGCCGGGGTACTCGACGTAGACCACCGGGTTGCGAGACCTCGATCGGAGGAGGTCGACCATGGCTCGGGCCTGGGCGACCGGCACGAGGGAGTCGGCGGTGCCGTGCAGCAGCATCATCGGCGGCGCGTCCGGGCTCACGTGGGTCATCGGCGAGGCCTGGTCGTAGACGTCGTGCGCCTCCTCCAACGGCTTCTTCACGATCCGCTCCGCGAGCATCTGGGCCATGTCGGCTCGCCCCGTGCCGTCGCGGTTCGTCCAGTCGTAGACGCCGTAGAAGGGCACGGCGGCGCGCACCGAGGTGTCGGCGTCCTCGAACCCCGGCTGGAAGGCGGGGTCGTTCGGCGTGAGCGCGGCGAGCGACGACAGGTGGCCGCCGGCGGATCCGCCGGTGATGGCGACCCAGTCCGGGTCGCCGCCGTGGGTGGCGATGTTCTCCTTGACCCAGGCGAGCGCGCGCTTCACGTCGACGATGTGGTCGGGCCAGGTGGCCCGCGGGCTGAGGCGGTAGGTCACCGAGACGCACACCCAGCCCCGCTCGGCGAGGTGCGACAGCAGCGGGTAGGCCTGCCCCTCCTTGTCGCCGTAGATCCACGCCCCGCCGTGCACCTGCACGAGCACCGGCGCCTTCGCGTCGGCGGGCAGGTCCGGGCGCTTCCACACGTCGAGCGTGGTGCGCTTGCCGGCGTCGCCGTACTGGATGTGCCCGCCGTCGACGTAGCGCCGGCGGACCGCCCGGGTGGGCAGGATCGGGAGCTTCGTGGTCGTGGCCTCCACCGGTGACTCGGCCATGCTCCGGCGGTAGTCGTCGCCGAGCTGGTCGCGCAGCGCCCGTTCGACCCGCTGCTCCGAGTCGGTGGAGCGCTGGTGGACCTGCCAGAGCGCCGCCATCGAACCGGCGGTGAGGGCCAGGCCGAGCTTGCCGGCCGCCGACCGGTGGGCGCCGCGGGCGACGGCCCACACCGACGACACCGCGTGCAGGGCGATGTGCTGGCGGGGGAGCTCGGAGCCGGGCAGGCCGTGCATGAAGGCGAGCACCGACGCCGGGCCGGTCTCGGCCAGCGGCTTCCGGGCGTTCGCCGCGTGCAGCGCCCGGAGCGAGCTGGTGAGCAGGAACTTCGTGCCACGATCCATCCCGCCACCTTCGCACCCGTTCACCCGGGCGTGCCACCCCCCGCGGCTCGGCTCGGGGCGACGCGCGGCGGCTCGTGCGGCATCTTCGGGTACACGGGGGGCCAGGGAGCATCGAGCAGGCCGGCGTCGCGGTCGGCCGAGGACCGTGCCAGCAGCGGGTCGAGGCGCTGGTGGAGGTCGGCGATGCCGGCCCACGGATCACCGTCGGCCTGGAGGCGAGCCGGCACCGTCTGGATGGTCAGCTCGTCCGGGTGCACCGCATCCAGCTCGTCCCAGCGGAACGGGGTGCTCACCTGCGCTCCGGGGCGGGCCCGCACCGACCAGGCGCCGAAGACGGTCTTGTGCGGGGCGTTCTGGTTGTAGTCGACGAACACCCGCGACCCCCGCTCCTCCTTCCACCAAGCAGCGGTGACGAGCTCGGGCCGGCGCCGTTCGAGCTCGCGGGCCACGGCGACGGCCGCCAGCCGCACGTCGTAGGAGTCCCATCCCGGCCCGATCGGCACGTGCACGTGGATGCCCCGGTTCCCGGTGGTCTTGGGGAACGACGCGAGGCCGTCCTCGTCGAGCAGCGCCCGCAGCTCGTGGGCGGCCTCCCGCAGCATCGGGAAGTCGACGCCGGGTGAGGGGTCGAGGTCCATGCGCAGCTCGTCGGTGGTGCCGGGGTCGTCGGCCTGCACCGGCCACGGGTGGAAGCCCAGGCAGCCCATGTTCACGGCCCAGGCGACGTGGGCGAGGTCCTCGAGGACCATGGCGTTCGACGTCGTGCCGTTCGGCGTGCTCATCGTGGTGGTGCGCAGCCACGCCGGCGCGCCCTTGGGCACCCGCTTCTGGAAGAACGAGCTGCCGCTCACGCCGTCGGGGAAGCGTTGCAGGAGGGTGGGACGTCCGCCCACGGCGCCGAGGAAGGCGCTCTCGACGGCCAGGTAGTACTCGACCAGGTCCAGCTTCGTCTCGCCGCGCTCGGGGAAGAACACCTTGTCCGGGCTCGTGATGCGGACGGGACGACCGCTGATCTCCAGCTCGACGGCGTCGGGGGTCGCCACGCCGCGTGACGGTAGCGGCCTACCGTTCGCACCGTGACGGAGGTGCACGTGCTGGGGAACCCCGCCGCTCGCGGCGGGACGGGCGACGTCGAGCGGGTCGTGGACGAGCTGCGCGCCGGCGGTCGGCGGGCGACGCTGCTCCGGGCCGGCTCCGCGCAGGAGAGCGCAACCGCAGCCGCGCAGGCCGTCGCGGACGGCGCCGACCGCCTCGTGGTCGTCGGCGGCGACGGGCTCGTGCGCATCGCCGTCGACGCCGTCGCCGGGTCCGACGTCGTGCTCGGCATCGTCCCCCAGGGCACCGGCAACGACTTCGCCCGGGCGCTCGGGCTGCTCGACGGCCGCTTCGCCGACCACGTGCGCCGGGCCCTCGCCGAGCCGGCGGCCGTCGACGCCATGCGCACCGATCGCGGGTGGGTCGCGAGCGTCGCCACCGCCGGCTTCTCCGGCGACGTCACCGCCCGGGCCAACGCCCTGCGCTGGCCCCGCGGGCAGCAGCGCTACACGGTGGCCACCCTCCTCCAGCTGCCCCGCCTACGCCGTCTGCACGCCCGCATCACCGTCGACGGCGTGGCCCACGAGGCCGACAACACGCTCCTCGCCATCGGCAACACCGCGTACTTCGGCGGCGGCATGCGGATCTGCCCGGAGGCACGCCCCGACGACGGCCTGCTCCACGTGGTGGTGATCGGGCCCGTCCCCGTCACCACGTTCCTGCGCGTGTTCCCCCGGGTGTTCCGCGGCGGCCACGTCAACCACCCCGACGTGGCCACCTACACGGGACGGCAGGTCACCGTCGAGGGCGAGGAGGGCGACATGTGGGCCGACGGCGACCTCCTCGGCCCGCTGCCGCTCACCTGCGAGGCGGTGGCCGGGGCGCTGCGGGTGGCCGGCGCCACCACCTGAGGGTTCCCCCACGGCGCCACCGGTGGTCTGATGGACCGGACAGGGAGGTGCGAGATGGGCGAGCGGATCGAGCAGTCGGCGTTCTGGGACGACCGGGCCGACGCGTGGACGAGGGAGGCCGACGACCTCGAAGCCTTCGCGGGCCAGTTCAGCGACCCGGCCATCGAGCTCCTCGATCCTCGCCCGGGTGAGCACGTGGCCGACGTCGGGTGCGGCCCGGGCATCACGACCGTGGCGCTCGCCAGGCGGGTGGCGCCGGGAGGCACCGCCACCGGCGTCGACGTCGCGCCCCGCATGGTGGAGGCGGCCAACGCCCGGGCGCGCGCCTCGGGGCTCGACAACGTCTCGTTCGTCCTCGGCGACCCGGGAGCGGGCCCGATCGGGTCGTTCGATGCCGTGTTCTCCCGCTTCGGCGTGATGTTCTTCGACGATCCGCCGGTGGCGTTCGCGAACCTGGCGTCGTCGCTCCGTCCGGGCGGCCGGTTCGTCGCGGTCGCGTGGGGCGAGCTCGGGTCGAACCCGTGGATGTCCCTCCCGACCATGTTCGCCGCCGGTCCGCTGCAGGCCGAGATCAACCCACCCGGTCCGGACGAGCCCGGACCGTTCTCGCTCGCCGACCCGGCGAAGACCTCGGCGCTGCTCGGGTCATCCGGCTTCGAGGACGTGACGGTCACCCGTCGCGAAGGGGCCTGGACCGCCGACGCCGCGACCATCGAGGGCGCGCTCGCCCGGGTCATGGCCGTCGGCCCCCTCGGAGCGGCGTGGGCCGGCGCCGACGAGTCCGCCCGGGCCGTGGCGATGGCCGCGGTGCGTGACGGGCTGGAGGAGCACCGGCACGGCGACGGCTGGCGGGTCCCGGCCGTGGCGCTCGTCATCTCGGCCTCGGTCGCTCCCTGAGCCAGATCCCCCGGGCCGTAGGGTCCGGGGGCATGGGGAGCGCTGGGGTGCGAGTGGTGGCGGTCGTGCTCGTGCTCGCCGGTGCGATGGTCGCCGGGGCTCCCGCCGCGTCGTCCTCGCCGGCGACGCCCGTCCAGGACGCGTGCGAGCCCGGGCCGATGCCCTACGGCCTCGCCGGGGCCGACCTGGCCCCGCAGGTGCACGTCAGCTCGGACGCCGACCCCGTCCGGTACGTGCGCTGGCGCGGCACCGTGCCCGGGTTCGACGGCATGCCGTTCTCGGTCGACGTCACCGTGCCGTGCGGTGCGTCGGGCCCGCTGCCGACGGTCGTGATGGCGCACGGGTTCACCGACGACAAGACGATCTGGGAGGAGACGGGGAAGAGCGACACGGTCGAGTCCACGGACCGGCCCGGCTCGAACAGCCGGTGGAACAACATCTGGTTCGCGTCCCGGGGCTACGCCGTCGTGAACCACACCGCTCGTGGCTGGCGCGACTCGTGCGGTCCCGAGACCCCGGGCTCCACGGCCCGCACGCCGGCCCCGCAGTGCCTGCCGTACGAGTACTGGATCCACCTCGACGACGTGCGCTGGGAGGTGCGCGACGCGTAGTGGCTCGCCGGCGGGCTCGTGCAGAGCGGTCATGCCGATCCCGATCGGGTGGCGATCACCGGTGGCTCCTACGGCGGCGGCCCGGCGTCGATGGGCGCCCTGCTGGCCGGATCCGTGCGCCGGGGCCGCCGACGGCGACCTCGTGCCGTGGACGACGCCCGATGGGACCACGCCGCTGGAGTGGGTGGCGTCGGTGCCCAGGTACACCTTCGGTGACCTTATCCAGGTGCTGGCCCGAACGGCCGGGCGAGCGACGGGTGGGAGCTGGCGCCGCCCCACGGCGACGTCACCGAGCCCTTCGGCGTGCCGATCCACAGCACTTGCTCGCCGGCAACCCGTTCCCTGCCTCGGATCCGCTGGTGGCCCGGGGCGTCGACACGTACCGCCGCTTCAAGTCGCCGATCACGATCAGCCCGCAGGGACGGGTGCCGATCTTCTGGGTCCACTGCTTCACGGATCCGCTGTTCCCCGCCCTCGAGCCGCTCACCGTGCGCAACGCCGTCCTGGCCGCCGACCCCGGCTACCCGTTCAAGGTCTGGCTGGGCGACATCGGCCACGACTACACCGCGGACCGGAAGGACGAGTGGGACCTGGTCAAGGCCCAGATGAAACATGCGCCCCTCGGAGCCCGACCCGACGGTGGCGACGTTCCTGTTCGACGTCCCCGGCGACCTCGTGCTCATGGGTGGGCCCGTCGTGCGCGTCGACGTGACCACCACCGGCCCCGACGTCCCGTTGAGCGCCCGCCTGTGGGACGTGGCCCCGGACGGCAGCGCCCAGGGCCTGGTCACCCGAGGCACCTACCGGATCGCCGGCGCCGGCCCCGCCCGCGTCGAGAACCAGCTCGCCCCGCAGGGCTACCGCTTCCCCGCCGGCCACCGGGTCAAGCTCGAGCTCACCGCCAACGACGCGCCCTACTTCCAGGCCAGCAACGTGCCGGCCGTGGCGACGATCGGCGATGTCGAGCTGGTCCTCCCGCTGCTCGAGGCGCCGGCCACGCCGGCGCCCAGCGCACCGACCGGCCCGCCCGCGGCCACCGGCAGCACTCCGTCGCTCCTCGTCGCTCCTCGTCCCGGCGGCACTCCTGGCGCTCGGGACGGCGTTGCGGGCGCGCCGGCGTGACCCGGCATCGCCGGGCGGTCGCGACCGCGCCTGAACCGTCGATCACCCGGACCACGGTCAGACGGATGGCGTGATGGGTCCTCCGCCGTGGGGTCGGTGGATGACCCACGTGCCGTCAGCCCGCCGTTCGGGGCGGAAGCCGTGCTCCTTGGTGCGGTTGTGGAAGCCGCAGTAGGCGTCGCTGTTGGACACGTCGGTGGGCCCGTCGCGCCGGACGGGTTCTCGGTGGTCGATCTGCAGGTTGCCGCCCCGGGCGTCGCAGCCGGGCCAGAGGCATCGGAGCCCGCCGGGCGTTCGCAGGAGTGCTTGGAGGAGGGCGGCGTCCCGGGCGGAGCCGGTGAACAGGCGGCGCTTGCGTCCGAGGTCGATGACCGTGCCGGCGGCATCGACGACGACCCGGCGGACGTGGCCGACGAGGGCGGCGGCGAGCACGTCGCCCGGGTGCAGCGGCGTGCCGTTCAGGCTGTGGCAGCGGCGAGACGGGAGGTCGTCGTTCGGGTCGACGCTGACCTCTTCGCCGGCGGCGCGGCGGAGCTGCTCGTCGAAGCAGCGCTGGTCGATGACGATGTTCACGAGGGGCGCGGGTGTGTGGGCGTCGGCGGGGGTGGAGGCGGCTCGCACGAAGATGGCGTAGAGGGCGTCGGCGCGTCGCTGGGCGGGGGTGCGGTCGAGGTGCTCGTGGCGGGTCTCGGTCCCGTGCAGCGCGCGGGCGGCGGCCCAGTCGGCGAGGAGCTCGGCTCGCTCGTAGCGGTCCCAGATCTCCTCGATGACCGAGCCCTGCGCCGCCCCGAAGGAGCCGTCGAGCGAGTAGGACCCGTTGATCTGGCTGCGGTGCAGGCTCGCCTTGCGGCGTTCGTGGGTCTCGTCGGCGCTCTGGTCGGCGCCGTCGGCGTCGGCGAGCCGTTCCCATTCGCGGATGGCGGCGGCGAAGTCGTCGTAGCCGAGGGTCGTGGCGGCGTCGCGGAAGATCGGGTCGGCGCCGGGCAGGTGCTGTGCCATGCGTGGGTTGGCGGCGACCGTGCCGATGAGCCGAGCGTGGGCGACGGGGATGTCGCCGGCGCGGTAGGCGGCCTCGACCAACGGCAGCACCCGCAGGGCGCGTGCGGTGCGGACGCGGCCGAGGGCTTCGCTGCCGGGGAGCCGGCCGATCGCCTTCAACGCGGCCTTGGCGGAGCGGTGCCCGTCGTGGGAGAAGGCGGCGGAGCGGTCGAGGTGGTCGGCTGCGCGGTCGGTGCCGGCGTCGAGGCGCCGGCGGAGCTGTTCGAGCCGGCCGACGAGCGCGAGCTCCTCAGCAGCGGAGAGCTGACCAAGATCGGCGGTCAAGACCTCCTCGATGCTCTCGGCGAGCGAGTCGAGCGCGACCTCGAGGTCGGGTCGGACGATGGTCAAGGACATGGCGGCACCCCCGTGGGGGTGCCGGCAGGACAGGTGGCACGCACGGCGTGCTCCTTCCATCCGATGCGGTGGTCGGCGCGGAGCCGACGAGTGGCGCACCCCGCCCCAGGCAGGACCGCCATCCACCATTCAACCCAGGGGGTCTGACAGGAACGCGCTGGCCGACCCGCACCGGTGACCCTACGGTCGACGACCGTGGCCCCACGGACGATGACGGTGACGTTCCACCGGAGAGGACGAGTCTGCGGGTGGACGGCGCGACGCCCACCTCGATCGATCGTCCCGGGTCCGACGATGGCCGCCGGAGGCGACCTGCCGCACGACCTCTCCACGTTCGTGATCGAAGAGGCCCTCGGCCACGAGCACGGCTTCTGGGGCTGCGTCGCTGCGGGCGCGACGTTCAAGACCCTCGGGCGCAAGCGGGCCCCGCAAGGCAAGGCGGTGATCACCCGGCACCTCGAGGAGCTCGACGCAGCCGAGGCGCGGGTCAACGGGATCTACTTCGCGTGGCGGTCCGGCGTGGCGATCGAGCCCCGCGACGAGCTCGACGCCATGCTGGCCCGCTGTCCCGCCGTGCCCGACGGTGGCGACCTCGTCGTCGAGTGGCCGCTCGACCGACCGCGCCGCCGCGGCGGGGGGCCGCCTACTCCGTCGGCTTCCCGGCGTCCTTCCAGGCGGTGATGCCGCCGTCGAGGTGGGCGACGTTGTCGTAGCCCATCTCCTGCAGCACCGAGGCCCCGAGCGCGGAGCGGCCGCCGCTGGCGCAGTGGAGGATGACGCGCTTCGACGGGTCGAGGACCGACTCGTGGTACGGGCTCGTCGGGTCGGCCCGGAACTCGAGCATCCCGCGGGGCACGTGGACGGCGCCGGGGATGCGGCCGTTCGCCTCGAGCTCGTCGGCCTCGCGCAGGTCGACGAGCACGGCGCCGTTCGCCAGCTCGCCTTCCACGGCGTCGGGGTCGAGGTTCTCGACCTTGCCCTTCGCCTCGCCCACCAGGTCGGATGCGGACTTCGCCATGAGGTTCTCCTCCAGAGGATCGGCTCTCCCGTCGCAGGATCATGCGTCACGCGAGGTGGCGGCGCCAGCGGCTCTCCGTAGGGTGCGATCCATGGAGATGGAGCATCGACGGCTCGGACGTTCGGGACTGAAGGTGAGCGTGCTGTCCCTCGGCAGCTGGGTGACGTTCGGCCCGCAGCTGGATGCCGGCCTCGCCGCCGACTGCATGGCCGCCGCGTTCGACGCCGGCGTGAACTTCTTCGACAACGCCGAGGCCTACGCCGGCGGCGAGTCCGAGCGGCTCATGGGCGAGGCCATCGAGCGCAACGGCTGGAAGCGCCACGAGTACGTGGTGTCCTCCAAGTACTTCTGGGGCATCCACGAGGGCCCGAACACGAAGCACACGCTGAACCGCAAGTACCTGCTCGAGGCCATCCCCGCCTCGCTCGACCGCATGGGCCTCGAGCACCTCGACGTGATCTTCTGCCACCGGGCCGACCCGGAGACGCCGCTCGAGGAGACGGTGTGGGCGATGTCCGACGCCATCGACCGCGGCTGGGCCCTCTACTGGGGCACCTCGGAGTGGACGGCCGACGAGATCCGGGCCGCCTGGGAGATCGCCGAGCGCCACCACCTGCACAAGCCCGTGGTCGAGCAGCCGCAGTACAACCTGCTGTCCCGGCGCAAGGTCGAGCGCGAGTTCGCCCGGCTGTACGAGGACATCGGGATCGGGCTCACGACGTGGTCGCCGCTGGCGTCCGGGCTGCTCACCGGCAAGTACCTCGACGGCGTGCCCGAGGGCTCCCGTGCCGCGCTCGCCGGCTACGAGTCGATCCGCGACCGGGTCACCGACCAGGAGATCCAGGAGGACGTGCGGGCCTTCGTCGACGTCGCCGCCGAGCTCGACTGCACCCCGGCGCAGCTCGCCATCGCCTGGTGCGCCCGCAACCCGAACGTGTCGACCGTGATCACCGGGGCCAGTCGGCCCGAGCAGGTCACCGAGAACATGGGTGCGCTCGACGTGCTGCGCCGGCTCGACGACGAGACCGCCGAGCGCATCGCGGGGATCTTCTGACGGAGCTGCGGGTGGGCGCCGACGTCGAGTTCCTGGAGTTCGATCCCGACGCTGCGGGGGCCGTGCTCGCCGCCATGGCAGGGCTCGCCGACGGCGGCGGGTGGCTCACCCTCGACCCGGCGATCGACGAGCGCTTCCCGGCGCCGGAGCAGAGCACGTTCGGCCGCCTGGTCTCCGGGCGCGGCCCGGCGGTCCCGCGGGCGACGTGGGTGCCGGCCGACACGACCCGGCGCCGGCCCGAACCGGTCTCCGTGGGCATCCTCCACGCCACCGGCGCCGGCGCCACCGCTCGGCTCGAGGAGAAGGGCTGCCCCGTCCCGGAGCGCTGGCGGGTGGTGAGCGACCACTCCAAGCGAGGGCTGGTGGCCTGGGTCCCGATCGACGTCCCCCACGCCGACGTCCTCACCTGGACCCTCGCCGCCTCCCGTGCTCTCACCCGCATCCCTCTGACCGGCCGTTGGCGGGCCGCCGTGCACCGCCGGTAAGACTCCGGGACGTGGGTTCACCGGACGAGCAGGCCACCTTCGACGAGATGATGGCCCTGGAGCAGCACGGCCCCGACACCTACGTGGGGGTGGGGCCCCGGTACCCGTGGGGCGGGCTGTACGGCGGCCAGATCGTCGCCCAGTCGCTGCGGGCCGCCGGGCTCACCGTGGAGCCGCAGTTCCTGCCCCACTCGCTGCACGCCTACTTCATCCGGCCCGGCGACGCCTCGGAGCCCATCCGCTTCGAGGTCGACCGCATCCGCAACGGCCGCTCGTTCACCACCCGCCGGGTGGTGGCCCGCCAGTCGATCGGCGCGATCTTCAACCTGGCAGCGTCGTTCCACCTGGATGAGGACGAGGCCGACGTCCAGGCCTTCGATCTCGAGCCGGCCGCCGGCCACCCCGATGAACACACCTCGGACACGTGGAGCCACGTGTTCGACCGTCGGCCGGTGGGCGACATGCGCCGCAACGACGACGGCCGCTCGATGGCGTGGATGCGGATGACCGAACCCGTGCCCGACGACCCGTTCCTGCGTGCCTGCGCCCTCGCCTACCTCTCCGACGACCTGCCCACCGACGGCGCGATCTCGCTGCACCCGGACCGCTACCTGCTCGAGCCCGAGGCCGAGGAGCGCACGTTCATGAACGCCAGCCTCGACCACGCCCTCTGGTTCCACCGCCCGATCGACCCGA
>DASUEE010000327.1:0-7865 GCA_036275235.1 Acidimicrobiales bacterium
CGGCGAACGGATCCTCGGACTCCCCCGAGAACCCCGCCCGTAGGCACCCTCAGGAGTTGCGGGGCCGGGGTTGGTGGACCACCCCGGAGCCGTGGTGGTGCACCAGGCGCCAGCGCTCCCCTGCCCGGACGAAGACGTTCGTGGCCGCCACCGTGCTGGTGGTGGCGGCGTCGAGCAGGTTCTCGTTGCACGTCACCCAGGCGACGTCGCCCTCGACGTGCACCTGCTCGTCGGTGACGATGAACTGCAGCCGCTGCGGTCCGTCGAACAGCGCGAACCACGACGCGGCGACCGACGCCCATCCCCGCAGGACCGGCCACCCGGGGTGCACGCACGTGGCGCGGTCCGTGTGCTCCCAGACGTCGGACATGGCATCGAGGTCGCGGCCCTCGAAGGCTGCATAGAACGCGGCGTTCGCCTGCCGCGCCGCGGCGTGGGCGGCGTCGTCGGCATCGGGGGCGTCGGGGTCCGGCATGGGAGGGTCGACCGTACCGCCAGGGTGGGGATCCCCCGGCCCGCTGCCAAGATGGCCGCCCATGATCACCGTCGACTCCACCGACGGGGTGCGCCTCGCCGTCCACGAGCTGGGCGACCCCGGCCCGGACGCGCGCCCCCTCCTCCTGTGCCACGCCACCGGGTTCCACGGCCGGGTCTGGCGGGCGCTCGCCGACGAGCTGCCCGATCGCCGGTGCATCGCCATCGACTTCCGCGGCTTCGGCGACTCGACCGAGCCGGACCGCCCCCTCGAGTGGAAGGGCTTCGCCGACGACGTCCTCGCCGTCGTCGACGCCCTCGACCTCGGCCCCGTCCAGGCGGTGGGGCACTCCAAGGGCGGGGCCGCGCTCCTGCTCGCCGAGCAGGCCCGGCCGGGGACCATCTCGGCGGCGGTGTGCTTCGAACCGATCGTGTTCCCACCGTCCGAGGGCGAGCCCGGGCCCAACCCCCTCGCCGAGGTCACGAGGCACCGGCGCGAGGAGTTCGCCTCCTACGAGGAGGCGATCGAGCGCTTCGGCGCCAAGCCGCCCCTCGGCTCGCTGCGCCCGGATGTGCTCGACGACTACGTCCGCTTCGGGTTCGCCCCGGTCGACGACGGGCTGCCGGAAGGTCCCGTCCGGTTGAAGGCCCGACGCGAGCACGAGGCCGCCACCTACCAGGCCGCGCCGGCCCACAGCGGGTTCCATCGGCTGCAGGAGGTCCGCTGCCCCGTGCTCGTCGTGCACGGCGGCGACGGCCAGGCGCCGGCGGAGATCGCGCCGCTGATCGCCGCCGAGCTGCCCGCGGGCGAGCTCCTGTCCGTGCCCGAGCGCGGCCACTTCGGGCCCCTCGAGGACCCGGCGTGGTTCGCCGGCGTCGTCCGGGGCTTCCTCGACCCGCGCTAGGGCGCGCCGCGTCCCCGGCGGTGTCGGACCCCCGGCGTACGCTCGCACCATGGCCCTGACGCTGCCGAGCTCGCTGTCGCCGTCGCGGCTGTCGAGCTTCACGTCCTGCGGGCTCCAGTTCCGCTTCACGGCCATCGACGGCCTCCCGGAACCGCCCACCGTGGCGGCCACCCGGGGCACGCTCGTCCACGCCGCCCTGGAGGACCTCTTCACGCTGCCCGCCGCCGAGCGGGTGCCGGCCGCCGCCCCGGGCTGCCTCGAGCGGGCGGCGGCACGGCTGCGGCACCACCCGGAGTGGGTCGGCCTCGGGCTCGACGCCGCCGGCGAGGACGCGCTCCTCACCGAAGCCGCGTCGCTGGTCGAGCGGTACTTCCGGCTGGAGGACCCGCGCACCGTGCACCCGGTGGGGCTGGAGCTGAAGCTCGAGGTCGAGGTCGCCGGCGTGCGCCTGCGGGGCATCATCGACCGGCTCGACCTCGTCGACGGCGAGCTCGTCGTCACCGACTACAAGACCGGTCGGGCCCCGGGCGAGGGGTGGGCCCGCACGCAGATGACCGGCGTCCACCTGTACTCGCTCATGTGCGAGCGGTGGTTCGGCCGCCGGCCGGTGCGCGTCCAGCTCCTGCACCTCGCCGAGCCGGTCGCGATCATCGCCGAGCCCACCGAGCAGTCGGCCCGTGGGCTGTCCCGGCGCCTCGAGGCGGTGTGGCGCGCGGTCGAGACCGCCTGCGAGCAGGAGGACTTCCGCCCCCGCCCGTCGTCGCGCTGCGGGTGGTGCGCCTTCCAGCGCTGGTGCCCCGCGTACGGCGGGGATCCGGCGGCGGCCGCGGTCGACCTGCGACGCGATGCCGTCGAGGCCACCGGCCAGGCCACCCTGCTGGAGGTCTGAGGGTGGATCAGGTCCGCACGCCGCGCCAGATCTCGGCGCCCATCCGGCACTTCGACCTCACCGTCGAGCGCGCCTTCGACCGCCTCCGCGGCCGACCGCTCGTCGACCGCGCGCTCTACACGGCGTCCGAGCTGGGCAACCACAGCCTGATCTGGCACCTGCTGGCCACGGCGCAGGGCCTGCGGCGCGGCGGCGACCTCGCCGGAACGGTCCGGGTCGTCGTGCTGCTCGGCGTCGAGTCCGCGCTGGTCAACGGACCCGTGAAGTCCGTGTTCCGGCGCCAGCGCCCGGTGCACGACTCCCCCCGTCCCCACCGGCTGCGCACCCCACGCACGTCGTCGTTCCCGTCCGGGCACGCGTCGGCGGCGGCGGTCTTCGTCGTCGTCGCGGGCGAGGACGATGCCCTCGCGCCCCTCTACATCGCCCTCGCCACCGCGGTGGCCGCCTCGCGGGTGCACGTCCGCATCCACCACCCCTCCGACGTCGCCGGCGGCGCGGTGCTCGGCGTCGCGCTCGGCGCCGTGCTGCGGTGGTGGTGGCCGGCCGGGCGGCTGCTGCCCCGGGGCATCGGCCGGCGCTGACGGTGCGGTACGAGGTCGTCCGCCGGCTCGCCCGGGGCGGCATGGGCGTGGTCGACCTGGCTCGCGACGAGCAGGGCCGGATGGTCGCGCTCAAGCGCATCTCGCTCCACGGCACCCCGGCGGAGATGCGCGAGGCTCGTGCCCGCTTCGACCGCGAGCTCGAGGTGCTCCGCCGCCTCGAGCACGAGGCCGTGGTGCCGATGCTCGACGTCGTCGACGAGGAGGGCGACCTCGTCCTCGTGATGCCGCACCTCGAGGGCGGCGACCTCGCCCACCTGGTCCGGGAGCACGGACCGCTCCCCGCCGACCAGGTCCGGGCCATCGCCCGCCGGCTGCTCCCGGCGCTCGGTGCCGCGCACCGCCTCGGCATCGTGCACCGGGACATCAAGCCGGCGAACGTGCTGTTCGACGCCGAGGGGCGTGCCCACCTCGCCGACTTCGGGGTCGCCCGCACGCGCGAGGTCACCGGCGGCCTCACCCGTCCCGGCGTGGTGCTCGGCTCGCCGGGCTACCTGTCCCCGGAGCAGGCCCGGGGCGAGGAGATCACCCCGGCGAGCGACCTGGCCAGCCTGGGCGCCACCCTCCACTACGCAGCCACGGGGCACAGCCCGTGGGGCGACGGCGACGGCCCCGACGTCCTGCTCCGCACGGCGAAGGGCCGACCGCGCATCGACCGCACCGTCGAGCCCTCACTCCGCCGGCTCATCGCGTCGATGCTGCGCAGCCGACCGGAGCAGCGCCCCAGCGCCGCGGCGCTCGCCGGCGGGATCGAGGGGACCACCGCCATCCCCCGCCTCGCCCCCCGGCAGCGCACCGGCCTGGTGGTGGGCGCGGCGGTGGTGCTCGCCCTCGGCGCAACGCTGGCCACCGTCGCCGTCGCCGACGGCGCCGACGAGGACGCCGCCCCGACCGAGGCCCCGTGCCGCCCGCTGCCCTACCAGCCCTGCGGCGAGCCGCCGGCGCCGCACACCGACGGCCGCGACTGCATCGAGGACCACGCCGACTACGACGGCATCCGGGCGAACGGCTGCGAGACCGCCCCGGACCGCGTCGACGGCACCGAGCTCGTGGAGCGCATCGCCGCCACCATCGTCCCGGCCGACGACGTCGACCGCTACCCGATGCGGGTCGACGACGCCGGCGACCTGCTGTGCAACGGCCGCCTCCGCCTCGCCATCGTCGCGCCGCCGGGCATCGCGCTGCGCCTGGCGCTGCTCGACGACGAGGACCGCCTCGTCGCCGAGACCACCTCCGCCGACGGCGTCCCCGGCGAGCTCTCGGTCCAGGATCCGTCGTGCTTCCGGGACGACGGCGGCGTCCACGTCGCCGAGGTCAGCGCCATCGGCTCCGACCGCAGCGCCGAGTCCTACGTCCTCAGCCGCCGCGGCGGGTTCTGACCGCCGGCCACGTCCGGACGGATCAGGCCCCACCGGGCGCGATCCGCCCACACGTCGCCGGCGCAGGTCGACGTCGGGACAGATCGAGCCCTGCTGGGCGCGATCCGCCCGCACGTCGCCGGCGCCGTCACCGGCGGTCGCACGGGCGCCGGCCGGGGTGCGGCAGGATCTGGCGGTGCCCCGTCCGGCCCGCCGCCTCGCGCTGCTCACCCTCGCCGGGCTCGTCGCTGCGGGGTGCGGCATGGATGCGGCGGCGATGGTCGATGCCGGGACCTCGCCGGTCACCGCCCAGGTGGGCGACCTGCGGGTGCTGCGCCACCGGGACGATCCCACCGCCGGCGACCGCTGGGTCGACGTGCTCGAAGCCGACCCCGCCGTCTTCGAGCGCACCGGGACCTTCCGCGAGGAGGGCTCCCGCACCGCCGAACCCGATGAAGCGGCCGACGCCCGGCTCCTCTACGAAGCGATCGCCCCCGGTTCGACGCTCGTGGTGCGCATGGACTGCCGCGGCTGCGGGCCCGACGGCGTGCCGACCACCCGCCCCGAGGACACCCGGCTGCTCGTGTGGGAGCTGCGGGTCGACGGCGGCGACGAGCCCACCTTCGGGCCGCGCACGCTCGCGGCCCGGGAGGTGACCGACGTCGAGGTCGGCGACCACGTCGTGGTGGTCGAGCCGGACGAGCGCTTGGAGCGTGGGGTGCTGCCGGCCGACTCGGTCCTCCGTCTCGTCGCCACCCAGGACGAGCCGAGGCTCGACGTCTACGCGGTGGTCGCCGAGGGGCGTGGCGCCGCGGTGTACGGACCCGCCGGCGAGCTCACCTACCCCGTGCGGGCCAGACGACCCTGAGCGGCGTCAGCCCGTCGGGGCGAGGTGCGGTGCCTCGGCCTCGATGGCCTGCAGCACCCGGTCGACGCTGGGGTTCACCATGCCGATCTCGCCGACCACCACGGTGGGCACGGTCTCGTTGCCGTTGGCGATCGAGCGGACCACGGCGGCGGCGTCGGGGTCCTCCCAGATGTTGCGCTTGTCGAGGGGGACGCCGAGACCGCCGAGGCGCCGTTCGAGCGCCATGCAGAACCCGCAGCCGGGGCGCCAGTAGAAGGTGATCGCCTGGGGGGTCGAATCGGTCACGAACGTTCCCAACCCCGATGCGCCGGGTTCCATTCCTGTGGCGAGACGCTCGCCAGGACCCGGACGGGCACGGGGTACGGTCCGGCGCCATGCAGGACGCCGGGTTCACCTTCGCCAGCCTCATGGCCCTCGGGCCCCAGCTCGCCGTCGAGACGGCCCGGCAGGCCGAGGAGCTCGGCTACCGCTCGTTCTGGACGGCCGAGACCACCGGACCGGAGGCGTTCACGACGTTGGCGGTGGCGGGCGCGGCCGCGCCGTCGCTCGGCCTCGGCACCGGCGTGATCCCGCTCCAGATCCGAACGCCCATGGCGGTGGCGATGGCGGCCGCCACCCTCCAGGCCCTGCAGCCCGAGCGCGACGTGTGGGTCGGCATCGGCATCTCCTCCCCGGTGGTCACCGAGCGCTGGCACGGCGTCGACTACGGCGACCGCCCGCTGGCCCGCTGCCGCGAGTACGTCACGCTGCTGCGCGAGATCTGGGCTGGCGAGGCGGTCACGTTCGACGGCGACTTCTACCGCCTCTCCCGGAGCCGGCTCGGGGTGCGCCTCGGCGAGAAGAAGCCCAAGGTGGTCCTGGGCGCGCTGAACCCCGGGATGCTGGCGCTCGCCGGTGAGCTCGCCGACGGCGTCCTCCTGAACTACCTGCCGTCCACCCACGTCGCCTGGTCGGTCGAGCACGTCCGCCGCGGCGAGGCGAAGCGCACCGACGGCGGCCGGGCGGCGGTCATGGCCTACGTCCACGCCGGCGTCACCGAGCGCGAGCACGGGGTCGAGAACGCCCGGCGCGACCTGTTCTCCTACGCGGTCGTCGACGCCTACGCCGCCAGCTTCGAGCGCGCCGGCTTCGGTGACGACGTGGCCGAGCTCCGGGAGCGGCACGCCAGCAAGGACCGCGAGGGCGCCGTCGCCGCGGTGAGCGACGCCTTCGTCGACGCCATCGACTTCCTGGGAACCCCCGACGACGTGCGCGACTTCGGCCGGGCCTACGTCGACGCCGGCGTCGACGTGCCGATCCTCATGCCCCTCCCCTGGGGCCCCGACCGGCGCCAGGTCATCGACGACACCATGCGCGCCTTCGTGTCCTAGGTTCCGCGATCGTGCAGCTGCAGGACAGGAACATCGTCGTCACCGGGGGCGGGAACGGCATCGGCCGGGCGCTGGTCCGCCGGTTCGCCGCCGAGTCGCCCCGCACGCTCGTCGTCGCCGACGTCGACGGCGCGGCCGCGCAGCAGGTGGTGGACGAGCTCGAGGCCGGCTTCGACTGCTTCGCCGTCGAGGTCGACCTCGCCACCGAGCAGGGCAACGTCGACCTGGTCGCCGCCGCCGAGGAGTACGGCCCGATCGACCTGCTGTGCCTGAACGCCGGCATCGGCGTCCTCGGTGGCGTCGAGGTGCCCGACGCCGACTGGTACCGCATCTGGGACATCAACGTGATGGCCCACGTCCGCGCCGTGCGCGCCGCGCTCCCGGGGATGCTCGCCCGCGGCGAGGGCTACGTCCTCACCACCGCGTCGGCCGCCGGCCTGCTCACGAACCTCGGCACCGCGCCCTACGCGGTCACGAAGCACGCCGCCGTCGGCCTCGCCGAGTGGCTGGCCATCACGCACGGCGACCAGGGCATCAAGGTCTCGTGCCTGTGCCCGCAGGGCGTGCGAACCCGGATGCTCTTCCCCGACGACGAGGAGGGCGATGGCGTCGCCGGCGAGTCGGTGCGGGCGCAGGGCGTCATCGAGCCCGAGGAGGTGGCCGACGCCGTCGTCGCCGGCCTCGCCGACGAGCGGTTCCTGATCCTCCCCCATCCCGAGGTGCTCGACCACTTCCGCCGCAAGGCCGACGACTACGACCGCTGGCTCGGCGGCATGCGCAAGCTCCAGGCCCGCATGCAGGGCTGAGGCCCCGTGGTCGACACCTGGCTGCGGTCCCTCGGCCTGCGACCCGGCGCCGCCGTGCGGTTCCGGCGGGAGCCCGGTGAGCGCTGGCTCCCGGGCAAGGTGATGGGACGGGAGGCCGACGGCTCCGTCGACCTGCGCGACGCCCGGGGCCGCTCCCGAGCGATCCCCGTCGAGCAGATCGAGGTCGCCGAGCGGGGGCCCCGGGGTGGACGGCTCTGGACGCCGCTCACCGAGATCGTCGCCCGCACCGAGCAGCTCGACCTGTTCGGCGACTCGTAGCCCCGTGCTCGAGGCCTCCCCCGAGGAGCTGCCGCTCGCGCTCGCCGAGCTCCACCGGGCGACGCCGGTCGGCGACGTGGTCCGCTGCACGCTCCGGTGGCCGCACGGCGACGACGCCCTCGTGGACGTCGTCGTCGGCGCCGGCTTCGTGGACGTCCGCGTCTCGGGCGACGAGCCCCGCGTCGTGGAGGCCGTGCGCGCCCGGACCCTCCCGGACACCGTCGGTCCGGGCATGCGCCTGCTGGTCTGCGGGCTGAACCCGTCGCTCCACGCCGCCGACGCCGGCGTCGGGTTCGTGACCCCGTCGAACCGGTTCT
>DASUEE010000328.1:0-3961 GCA_036275235.1 Acidimicrobiales bacterium
CACGTGCCAGACTCCGCCCATGTCGGGGACCATCCGGGGCGCAGCCCACATCGCCGGAGCCTTCGAGCACCCGCGGCGCACGATCCCCGACCGCACCACCCCGCAGATCCACGCCGAGGTGGCGGTGGGCGCCCTGGCCGATGCAGGCCTGGCGCTCGACGACGTCGACGCCTACCTCTGCGCCGGCGACGCACCGGGCTTCGGTCCGCTGTCGATGGCCGAGTACCTGGGGCTCGAGGGCCTGTCGTACGTCGACAGCACCGAGATCGGCGGCTCGTCCTACATCGCCCACGTCGGGCACGCCGCCGCCGCCATCGCGGCCGGGAAGTGCCACGTCGCCCTCATCACGCTCGCCGGCAAGCCCCGCACCGGTGGCGGCGGGCCCGGTGGGAGCGGCCGGGTCAGCAGCGCCCCCGAGTTCTCCTTCGAGGTCCCCTACGGCACCTCCGTGCTCACGAACTACGCGCTGGCGGCCACCCGGCACATGCACGAGTTCGGCACGACGTCGGCGCAGCTCGCCGAGATCAAGGTCGCCGCCAGCACCCACGCCCAGCACAACCCGGCCGCGTTCCTGCGCGACGTCGTCACCGTCGAGGAGGTGCTCGAGTCGCCGATGGTGTGCGACCCGATCCACCGGCTCGACAGCTGCGTGATCACCGACGGGGGCGGCGCGCTCGTGGTCGTCTCCCCCGAGGTCGCCCGCTCGCTCGACCGGATGGCGCCGGTCGTGCTCGGCCACGGCGAGGCGCCGAAGCACACGTCGAACGGGCGCATCGACCTCACCCACACCGGCGCCGTCTGGTCCGGACCCCGGGCGTTCGAGGAGGCGGGCATCACGCCGGCCGACGTCGACTACGCCTCGATCTACGACAGCTTCACCATCACCGTGCTGCAGACGATCGAGGACCTCGGCTTCTGCGAGAAGGGCGAGGGCGGTCGCTTCGTCGAGGACGGAGGCCTGCAGGCCCCGCACGGCCGGTTGCCGTTCAACACCGACGGCGGCGGCCTGTGCAACAACCACCCCACCAACCGGGGTGGCATCACCAAGGTGATCGAAGCGGTGCGCCAGCTGCGCGGCGAGGCCCACCCGGCCGTGCAGGTCCCCGACTGCGACATCGCCATCGCGCACGGCACCGGCGGCTCGCTCGGCACGCGACACGGGTCGGCCACGGTCGTCCTCGGGAGGGAGGCATGACGCTGCCCGCACCGGAGCCGGAGGTCCACGAGGACGCGCGGCCGTACTGGGAGGCCGCCGCCGAGGGCCGGCTGGTGGTCCCCCGCTGCACGGCCTGCGCCACCGTGATCTGGTACCCGCGCGGGTTCTGCCCGTCGTGCGGTTCGCTCGACGTGGAGTGGATCGAGCTCCCCGGCACCGGCGAGGTGTACAGCTTCGCGATCGCCCGCCGGGGCCAGGCGGCGTACGCCGACGCCGCGCCCTACGTCGTGGCCTACGTCGAGCTCGACCTGCCCGGCGGCGGTCCCGGACCCCGCGCCATGACGAACCTGGTCGAGTGCGATCCCGGGTCCGTCTCGGTGGGAGACCGGGTAGAGGCGGTGTTCCATCCCACCGAGCGTGGAGTGGCCCTCGTCCGCTTCCGCCCAGCCTGACAAGATCGGACCATGCGCTCCCACGACGCCGACCTCGACCTGACCGACGATCACCGCCGAGGTGGCGTCGTCGGCCTCCTGACGCTCCCGTTCCGGACCGTCGGCGCGACCTTCGGCATCGTCGCCCGCCTGGTCACGTTCCTCACCCTGCTCGTGGGCGCCCCCGTGCGGCTCGGCCTCGGTGCCGTGAAGGCGGTGGTCGCCCTCGCTGCCGACCTCGTGTACGCCCTGTGGCGGGCGGCGATGGTGGTGGTGCGCGCCGTGCTCGGCGCCTTCGCCCTGCTCGTCGGCGCCGTGATGGCCCTCGTCGGCCTCGTCCGCCGGCTGATCATGGCCCTGTTCGGTCTGGTCTTCACGCTCCTGGCCCTCGTGCTGAAGCTGGTGAAGGCGGCGCTGACCATCGTCGCCATCCCGATCGCCGCCGTCGTCGGCGTGACGATCACCATCGGGCGGGCGCTGCTCCTCGTCGTGCGCACCATCCTCAAGGTGGTCCTGGGCATCGTGCTCCTGCCGCTGCGGCCCTTCGGCATCGGGAAGCGCAAGGAGCGCGTCGAGCTGGTCGCCGTCGACGACCCTGCCGAGGCCAGGGCCGCGCCGGACGCCGCCTGATCCCCGACCGCTCCGATGACGACGAAGGCGACCGACACCCCGCCCACCACCGGCGCCGAGGACGTGGCCTGGGACATCGGCACGCTGGTCGACGGCGAGGGAGCCGACGGCGCCCGCCGGCTGCTCGACCAGGCGCTGGAGCAGGCCCGCCGGCTCACCGCCGACCTGAAGGGCACCCTCACCGCGGCGAGCGCCGCCGGCCTCGCCGGTGCGCTCGACCGGCTCGCCTCGCTGCACGAGGACGTGGGCCGGGCCGCCAGCTACGCCCAGCTCGACTTCGCCGTCGACACCTCCGATCCCGCCCGGGGTGCGCTCGTCCAGGAGGTGACCGAGCGGGTCTCGGCCCTCGAGGCGGAGCTGGTCTGGTTCGACCTCGAGATCGTCGCCATGGACGACGAGCGAGCTGCGACGCTCCTGGCCGACCCCGCCCTCGCGGGCCACCGCCACCACCTCGAGACGCTGCGGGCGCGCAAGCCGCACGTGCTGAGCGAGGTCGAGGAGCGGCTGCTCGCCACCACCGCCCCCACCGGCCGCCAGGCGTGGGTGCGGCTGTTCACCGAGCAGACCGCGGCGATCACCGTGGCGCTCCCCGACGAGCCCGAGCCCGTCGCCCTCGACGCGGCGCTCAGCCGGCTGCTCGACCCCGACCGCGCGGTGCGCCAGGCGGCGGCGGAGGCCGTCACCGAGGCGCTGCAGCCCGGTCTGCGCACCCGCGCCTACGTGTTCAACACGCTGCTCGCCGATCGCCGCATCGAGGACGACCTGCGCGGGTTCCCCACCTGGATCAGCTCGTGGAACCTCGGCAACGAGGCCAGCGACGAGTCCGTCCGCGCCCTCGTCTCCGCAGTCGTGGCCCGGTACGACATCCCGCAGCGGTGGTACCGGCTCAAGGCGCGGGTGCTCGGCATCGACACGCTCTGCGACTTCGACCGCAGTGCCAGCGTGGCCACGACCCGCTCGTCCATCGACTGGCCCGAGGCCACCCGGATCGTGCGCGACGCGTACCGGTCGTTCTCCCCGGAGCTGGCCGAGGTGGTCGGCCGGTTCCTCGACGAGGGCTGGATCGACGCGCCGGTGCGGCCCGGCAAGCGCGGTGGCGCGTTCTGCGCGTACACCGTGCCGAGCCACCACCCCTACGTGTTCCTCAACTACACGGCCACGCCCGGCGACGTGATGACCCTCGCCCACGAGCTCGGCCACGCCGTGCACGGCCACCTCGCCCGCCCGCAGGGCGTGTTCGAGCAGATGACCCCGCTCACCCTGGCCGAGACCGCCAGCGTGTTCGGCGAGACCGTGACCTTCGAGCGGCTCCTCGCCATGGTCGACGACCCGGGCGAGCGCTTCGCCCTGCTCGCCCAGGACCTCGAGGGCGGCATCGCCACCGTCTTCCGCCAGGTCGCGATGAACCGGTTCGAGGATGCGGTGCACACCCACCGGCGCGAGCACGGCGAGCTGTCCACCGACGACTTCGGCGAGCACTGGGCCCGCACGCAGGGCGACCTGTTCGGCGACGCGATGGAGGTCACCGAGGGGTATCGCTCGTGGTGGAGCTACATCCCGCACTTCATCGGGACGCCGGGCTACGTGTACGCCTACGCCTACGGCCAGCTGCTCGCCCTGTCGGTGTACGCCCGCTACGTGGAGCGGGGCGACGAGTTCGTGCCGAAGTACCTCGAGCTGCTCTCCGCGGGCGGGTCCCGCTGGCCCGAGGAGCTCGGCCGGATCGTCGACTGCGACCTCACCG
>DASUEE010000329.1:0-9221 GCA_036275235.1 Acidimicrobiales bacterium
GGTGCCCTTGGACCCGCACCCGGTGCACGTGATGGCCACGATCGCCGACATCTCGTCGGGCTCCGACGCTCCCTCGAGCCGCCGGAAGATGTCGACCTGCATGTCCTCGGGGTCCACGCAGTGGTCGCACGAGCGACAGCACACCTGGGGGCCGTCCCGCAGGACGATGTCACCGTCGTAGCCCTGGCGGCGGAGCTCGTCGAGCTCGGCGGTGAGGGTGGTGTTGTCGGAGGGGGCGCCGGGAACGGGCTCCATGTCGGGCTCCTGGTCAGCAGGCATGGCCGGGCCCTACCCGGCTCGGCGGCCTCGCACCACTCGGCCCGGACGAGCGCCGGTGGCCTCGCCGTCGGCGAAGGTGACCTGGCCGGACTGGACGGTCCAACGGTACCCGTCCACCGGCTGGACGAGGCGTCGTCCGCCGGCGGGGAGGTCGTGCATCATGTGCGGGGCGTGCAGGCGCAGGCCGACGAGGTCGAAGACTTTCACGTCGGCCCGCTTGCCGGCCGCGAGGACGCCCCGGTCGCCGAGGCCGTAGACGTCGGCAGTCGCCTTGGTCTGCTTGTGCACGACGAGCTCGAGCGGCAGCGTGTCGCCGCGGGTGCGGGCGCGCGCCCAGTGGGTCAGCAGGTAGGTGGGGAACGACGCGTCGCAGATCAGCCCGCAGTGGGCGCCGCCGTCGGACAGCCCGACCGCCGAGGCCGGGTGCTCGATCATCGCCCGGATGGCGTCGTGGTCCTTCTCGACGTAGGAGCCGAGCGGTGCGAACAGGAAGGCCGTGCCGTCCTCCTCCAGGAGCCAGTCGAGCACGACCTCCTGCTCGGAGCGGCCCTCGCGCCGGGCCACCGAGGCCACGGACTGCTCGGGAGCGGGCTCGTAGTCGCAGTCGGTGCCGAGGCGGAAGATCTCGTCCCAGTTGGTGACCATGCGCAGGGCGATGCGGTTGCGTGTCCGGGGCTCCTCGGCAAGCAGGCGGGCGCGCACGTCAGGGTCGCGCAGCGCTGCCACGCGCTCGGCCAGCGGGCGGTCGGCGAGCTCGCGGTGGGTCGGGTGGAGGATGAACGGGTGCAGCGAGCTCTGCAGCCCGAACAGCATCCCGGTGGGCCGGGCGGGAACCTGCGGGATCACCGCGCGGCCCTCGTCGCGCATCGCCCACGCCTCGTCGAGCGCCGCCCTGAACCCCTGGGGATCGCGGGGCGACTGGGCGAGGCTGTACGTCACGGTCATGCCCGGCATGTCGGCGATCTCGCGGACCCACGCCTGCTCCTCGGGCACGTGCGTGATGCCGTCGGAGATGATCTGGAACACCGCCGGGCCGCCCTTGACCATGCCGTGGGCGACGGCCAGCAGCTCGTCGGGGAGCGCGGTGGTGCCGGGGATCAGGCCGTGCTTGGACGTGTGCAGGATGGTGCGGCTGGTCGAGAACCCGAGGGCGCCGTCGCGCACCGCCCCCTCGGCGATCCGGGACAGCTCGGCCAGCTGGTCCGCGTCGAGGTCGTCCTCGTGGGCGTCGCGCCCCGAGACGTAGGCACGCAGCGCGGCGTGGGGGAGCTGGGCGCCGACGTCGATGGTGCGAGGCATCGCCTCGAGGGCGTCGAGGTACTCGCCGAAGGACTCCCACTGCCAGTCGATGCCCTCGTGCAGGGCCGTGCCGGGGATGTCCTCGACCGCCTCCATCAGCTCGATGAGGAAGTCGCGCTCGTCGGGCCGGGCGGGGGCGAAGCCCACCCCGCAGTTGCCCATGACCACGGTGGTGGCACCGTGCCACGACGAGGGCGCCATCTCCGGGTCCCAGGTGACCTGGCCGTCGTAGTGCGTGTGGATGTCGACCCAGCCCGGCGCCACGAGGCAGCCGTCGGCGTCGAGCTCCTCGCGGCCGGGACCCACGTCTCCCCCGCCGGTGGGGACGACCTCGGTGATGCGGCCCCCGTCGACGGAGACGTCGCCGTGGAACCGGTCGGCGCCGGTGCCGTCGACGATCAGGCCGTTGCGGATGACGAGGTCGTGCATGGTCCCCCCGGTGCGGTCGTGCGGTCCGTCGAATGGTCCCACATGGCAACGGTCGTTTCCAGCCTGCACCGGTCGTTCGCTGGTCGAGGATCGACCCGATCTGGTCATCGATCGACCAGCGAAGGGCCGGGTCAGTAGTGGTACGGGAACCCCGCCCAGTCGGGGTCGCGCTTCTCGAGGAAGCTGTCCCGGCCCTCCTGGGCCTCGTCGGTGCCGTAGATCAACCGGGTGGCCTCACCGGCGAAGACCTGCTGGCCGATGAGGCCGTCGTCGATCAGGTTCATGCCGAACTTGAACATGCGGCTGGCCGTCGGGGACTTGCCGCAGATCGTGCGGGCCCAGTCGAGGGCGACCCGCTCGAGGTCGGCGTGGTCGACGACGCGGTTCACCATGCCCATGCGGTGGGCGTCCTCGGCGGAGTACTCCTCGGCCAGGAAGAAGATCTCCCGGGCGAACTTCTGGCCGACCTGGCGGGCCAGGTACGCCGAGCCGAACCCGCCGTCGACGGACGCCACGTCGAGGTCGGTCTGCTTGAACCGGGCGTGCTCGCGCGACGCGATGGTGAGGTCGCACACGACGTGGAGCGAGTGGCCGCCGCCGGCGGCCCACCCCGGCACCACCGCGATCACGGCCTTGGGCATGAAGCGGATGAGCCGTTGCACCTCGAGGATGTGCAGTCGCCCGGCGCGGGTCGGGTCGATGCCAGAGGCCGCGTCGGACTCGGAGTACTTGTAGCCGTCCTTGCCGCGGATGCGCTGGTCGCCGCCGGAGCAGAACGCCCACCCGCCGTCCTTCGGTGAGGGGCCGTTGCCGGTGAGCAGCACGCAGCCCACGTCGGGGCTCATCCGCGCGTGGTCGAGCACCCGGTACAGCTCGTCGACGGTGTGGGGGCGGAACGCGTTGCGCACCTCGGGCCGGTGGAAGGCGATGCGCACGGCGCCCACGTCGACCGCCCGGTGGTAGGTGATGTCGGTGAGGTCGAAGCCCTCGACGGGGCGCCACGCCTCGGGGTCGAACAGCTCGGAGATCGTGTCGGACATCAGGCGTCGACGGGCTTGCTGGCCTGGACGATGGCGTCGGTGACCGCGTCGGGCGCCTCGAACATGAGCATGTGCCCCATGCCCGGGAGCACCTCGAGGCGAGCGCCCGGGATGAGGTCGGCGATGGCCTCGTTGCCGGGGAGGGGGGTGAGGCGGTCGTGCGTGCCGGCCACCACCACCGTGGGCACGCGAACGTCCGGGAGCACGGGCCGCAGGTCGAAGTCCCGCAGCATCCGCATGGCGTCGACCCGGGTGTGGAAGTCGGTGGCGAGCAGGCTCTCGCGGGTGGCCTCGAGCGCCGGGCGCGTGGGGTAGGTGCCGAAGACCCGGGCCATCGCCACGAGGCCGACCACCTCGAGGGCGGCCACGCGCTCGAGCAGGCGCACCACCCGCGCGGGGTCGACCTGGACGTCGGGCAGCCCGAACAGCGGCTCGGGGAAGGCGAACGTGGCGACGAGCACGAGCGAGCGGAGGCGTTCGGCCGCCAGGTCCGGGTGCGTGCCGGCGAAGGCCATGGCGCTGACGCCACCCATGGAGTGGCCGGCGAGGAGGGCGTCGTGCAGGTCGAGCTGCTCGACCCAGGCCCGTACGTCGCCGGCGAGCGTGTCCGTGTCGAAGGGCGCATCGCCCCGCTCGGAGTCGCCGTGCCCGCGCTGGTCGACGACGACGACGTCGAAGCCGGACTCCACGAGGCGGCGGACCACCGGGGCCCAGAAGCGGACGGACTCGACGTAGCCGTGCACGAGCAGGACCGTGGAGCCAGCGGGGTCGCCGCAGCGGTGCCCACGGAGCCGGGCCCCGTCGGCGGCGACCACCTCGATCTCGACGGACTCCGGGAGCCCGAGGGGGTCGCCGTCGCAGTGGTCCGGGTTCGTCTCCCACCGGGCGACGTGCCCGGCGAGCGTGCGCTTGGCGGCGACGGCGCCGCCTGCGATGCCGGCGGTGGCGAGCAGGGCTGCGGATCGACGCATCCGCAGAGTGTGGCCACCTCGGCGCTGTCCGCGCCACCGCCCCGGTCGCTGGCTACGGTCCTGGTCCATGGCGCTCCCCGGCACCGGTCGCGGTGACATCCCGTCGACGCTCGACTTCGACTGCCCGCGCTGCGGGCGTGCGGTCGCTGCAGCGTTCTACGGCCCGTGCGAGGCGTGCCTGGGTGAGCTGCGCGTGCGGTTCCAGGCCGAGCGCAGCGAAGTCGTCGCGGCCGAGTACGAGCCGAAGATGAACGTCACGCCGAACGCGGTCGCCCTCAAGGACGACTGACCGCCGTGCCCCAGGCCCGGCGGCGCGTCCGGACCGCAGCCGCGGTCGTCGGCGACGGCCTCGATGCCATCCGGGCCGAGCTGGACGTGCCGACGTCCTTCCCGCCCGAGGTCCTGGCAGAGGCGACTGCGTCCGCCGAGGCACCGGCGGTCGGCGACCGCACCGACCGCCGGGAGCTGCCGTTCGTGACGGTCGACCCCGAGGGGAGCACGGACCTCGACCAGGCGTTCGCGATCGAGCCGACGGCCGGCGGCGGGCACGTGGTCTGGTATGCCATCGCCGACGTCGCGGCCTTCGTCGAGCCGGGCGGCCACGTCGATGCCGAGGCCCGGCGACGCGGGGTCACGCTGTACGCCCCCGACGGGCGGGCCCCGCTCCACCCTCCGGTCCTGTCCGAAGGGGCAGCGAGCCTCCTGCCTGGCCAGGACCGCCCGGCGGTGCTGTGGCGGCTCGCCCTCGACGAGGGCGGGCAGCTGGCGGACGTCGGCGTCGAGCGCGCGCTCGTGCGCTCGCGGGAGCAGCTGTCCTACGTCGACGCGCAGCAGCGGATCGACGCCGGCGACGCCGACCTCGCGACGCTGCGCCGCGTCGGTGAGCAGCGGCTGGCCGTCGAGCGGGCGCGGGGTGGTGTGAGCCTGCCGGTGCCGGAGCAGGAGGTCGTCCCCGACGACGGCGGCTTCCGCCTCGCCTACCGGGCGCCGCTGCCCGTCGAGCAGTGGAACGCACAGCTCTCGCTGCTGTGCGGGATGGCCGCGGCGGACCTGATGCTCGCCGGCGGGTGGGGGCTGCTGCGGACCCTGCCGCCGGCCGACGAGGAGTCGCTCGCCTCGCTGCGGCGGCACGCCGGCGCGCTCGGGGTCCGCTGGCCCGACGGCGCGTCCTACGGCGAAGTGATCCGTGCGCTCGATCCCGCGACGCCGGAGGCCGCCGCCTTCCTCATCCAGGCCACCCGGCTGTTCCGCGGTGCCGACCACCTGCCGCTCGTCCCGGGAACGCCCACCGACGGCGAGGTGACCGAGCACGCGGCGATCGCCGCGCCGTACGCCCACGTGACCGCACCGCTGCGCCGCCTCGGCGACCGCTTCGCCACCGAGGCCGTGCTGGCGACCACCCGGGGGGAGGACCCCCCGACCTGGGTGCGAGAGGCGCTGCCCGAGCTCCCCGACCTGCTGCGGTCGGCGATGTCCCGCGCGAGCGAGCTGGAGCGGGCGGTGGTCGACCACCTCGAGGCGCTGGTGCTGGCCTCGCACGTCGGCGACCGGTTCCCCGGCATCGTCGTCGACGAGCGGCGCGACGGTGTCGTCGTGCAGCTGCGCGAGCCTGCGGTGGTGGCGGCCGTGCCGGGCGAGCACCCGCTCGGCGCCGAGGTCGAGGTGGCCGTGGTCGCCGCCGACCCGGTGGCTCGCTCGGTGACGCTGCGGATCGACGGGTCGGCGCGCTAGCCGATCGTGGCGCCCGACGAGCCGAAGCGGGCGAGCACCTCGTCGGCGCCGGGCTGCACGAGGTCGAGCACGGCCATGCCGCTGCTCGTGCGCCGGTTCGTGGTGGGCAGCGCCGTGGGCTCGAGCTCCATGCTCCGGAACCGCAGGGCGAGACGGATGGCGTCGAGGTAGCCCATGCGGTCGTCGATGCGCATGCCGTCGACCATCGAGCTCGTCATCGACATCATCCGCAGCGGGTTGCGCGTACCGCCGACCTCGGAGACCACCGCCGACAGGAACGCCTGCTGGCGGGCGACGCGGCCGATGTCGCCGGTGGGCTCGGTGACCTGCCGGCCGTCGATCCACTCCGTGTAGTAGCGGGAGCGGACGTAGGCGAGGGCCTGGGTGCCGTCGAGGCGCACGGGACCGGCAGTGGGGACGTTCAGCCCCGACATGTGGTCGGAGGCCGGGTGCGGGAACTCGATGGTGATGCCGCCGAGCGCGTCGACCAGGTCGCGGAAGGCGACGAAGTCGATCTCGAGGTAGTGGTGGATCGGCAGCTGCAGCTGGTCGCGGAGGGTCGCGATCAGGCGCCGTGGCCCGCCGTTGAACGCCGCGTTGATGCGCCCGACCTGCCCCGTCTCCGACACGGTGACGAGCAGGTCGCGGGGCACCGAGAGCATCCGGGCCCCGTCCTCGGCCACCCGCAGCACGAGGATGGTGTCGGAGCGCTCGCCGTCGGGTGCGTCCGGGCCGAGGATCGCCGAGGCGTTGGGGTCCTCGGGGTCGATCCCCTCGCGCGTGTCGGACCCGACGATGAGGTAGTTGGTGCCGTCGGCGGAGGCGAGGACGTCGGCGAGCTCCACCCGCTCGATCGAGCGGAACTCCTGGTAGCCCCACAGGAGCCCGCCGGCGGCGAGGAGCACGACGACGAGCACCACGGCGAGCACGGTCCGGAGCACCGTCCGGCGCGACGGAGGCCAGCGCTTCCGTCGCTCGGAGGGCGCGGGAGCGGGTGCTCCCTCGCGCTTCGCCCTGGTGGACGCCTTCGGTCCGGGGGAGGCGGCAGGGCTCGGGGCGGGGACCACGACGCGTCCCGGAGACGACGCCGCCGCCTTCGGCGCGGCCGCCGCGGCGGGGGCTGCCGGTCCCGCATCGGGGAGGACCACCTCCGGTGTGCGCCGCGGCGGTGGGGCGGACCGTCCGCCGGCGGGCGGCGCCGGGATGACGATGCGGCGGCCGTCGACGCCCGAGCGGGCCGAGGACGGGGCCGCCTCGGCGCCGGACGCGAAGCGACGCTGGGCGGGATCCCATCCCAGCGGTGCGTCGGCCAGGTCCGGGACGCGGTCCAGCTCGTCTCGACCCGTGTCCGGGCGGCGGTCGGTCACCGGGAGAGTCTCGCATCACGGCAGCCCGGAGCGCGTGACACGCTGCGTGGCATCGGGCATACTGAGCGTGCGGGAAGGCGGACAGAGAAGGGGATGGCCATGACGTTCGGCCAGCGACTGCTGCGATCCCGCCAGCGACGGGACGCCCGTGCGCACGGCTTCGAGACCGCGCTGGGGTTGGGCGAGGTCCCACCTCCGGTGCGAGCGGCCCGAGCGGGGCTGGCGCTGGCGTGCGCCCGCTGCGGCGGCAGCACCCGGCTGGAGTCGCTGGACCTGCGCACCTCGCGCGGGCTGGTCCGCTGCCGGACCTGCGACCACGCCTGGGGCGTCGTCTACGAGGCCTGAACGCCGAGCAGCGCTCCCAGCTCGGCATCGACCCGGCGGATGGCGTCGCCGTCCATCGGCGGGACCGGTCCCTCGAGCGCGTGCGGCCGCCGCTCGGTGGCGGTGACCACGTCCATGGCGTCGACCACGTGCGGGGTGAGGAAGCGGCTGCGCTGCCCGGTTGAGTGGGCGTCGTCGAGCCGGACACGGTGGTGGTGGAACCGCAGCGGCACGTGGACGTGGAGCTCGTCGCGGGCGCGGGTGACGGCCACGTAGAGGAGGCGGCGCTCCTCCTCGAGCTGCTCGGGGTCTCCGGTGGCGAGGTCGGAGGGGAGGTTCCCGTCGGCGGCGTGGATGAGGTGGACCACGTCCCACTCGCCCCCCTTGGCCGAGTGGATCGTGGACAACGTGAGGACGTCGTCGTCGAGCATCGGCGGGCCGGCGAGGTCGCCGGTGCTGGCCGGTGGGTCGAGGGTGAGCTCGGTGAGGAACGTCTCGAGGTCGGGTGCGTCCCGGCCGAGCTCGGCGAGCCGGGCGAGATCGGCCCGCCGGGCGGCGCCGTCGCCGAAGCGGTCGAGGTGCGGGTCGAGCCACGCCCGGCACGCGTCGATGCGCGCTCCCGTGGCACGGTCGGGGTCGGCGGCGACCGCCACGGCCTCGGCGAGGGCGGCGAGGTCGTCGCCAGCGCGGCCCGGGGCGACTCCCGCGGCGAGCGCACCCGCCAGCGAGCCGTCGGCCGCGTCGAGGGCGGCGACCACTCGACGGGCGATGCCCGGGCCGACGCCGTCGATGCGCTGCAGGACCCGGAACCAGGCGAGGTCGTCGCGGGGGTTCACGGCAACCCGGCACAGGGCGAGCAGGTCCTTCACGTGGGCGGCCTCGAGGAACTTCAGGCCGCCGTACTTCACGAACGGGATGCGCCGGACGGTGAGCTCGACCTCGAGGACGTCGGTGTGGTGCCCGGTGCGGAACAGCACCGCCTGGCGCCGCAGCGGGATGCCGCGCTCGACGGATTCGAGCAGGCGCTCGCACACGGCCCTGGCCTCGCCGTGCTCGTCCCCCGCGTCGACCAGGCGCGGCCGGGGGCCACCGGCGCGCACGGCCACGAGGTCCTTCTCGTGGCGCTCGGCAGCGGCGGCCCAGATCCGGTTGGCGACGTCGACGATCTCGGGCGTGGAGCGGTGACTGTGGGTGAGGGCGACGACGTCGGCGTCGAAGCGGGCGGGGAAGTCGAGGATGTTGCGCACCGTTCCGCCCCGGAAGCCGTAGATGGCCTGCGCGTCGTCGCCGACCGCCGTGACCGTGGCGCCGCCCGCGGCGAGCGCGGCCAGCACGTCGGCCTGCAGCGCGTTGGTGTCCTGGTACTCGTCGACGAGCACGTGGTCGAACCGGCCGGCGACGAGCGGACCGGCCTCGGGGTGCTCGACCAGCGCCCGCCACAGGGCAAGCAGGTCGTCGTAGTCGACCAGGTGGCGTTCGCGCTTGCGGGCGATGTAGGCGCCGTAGGTGGCGCGCAGCTCGTCGAGCTGGTCGGCGCACCACGGGTGGTGGAGGCGGACGACCTCGTCGAGCGGCCGACGGGTGTTCACGACCCGGCTGAGCGCCGAGGCGAGCACCTCCTTGCGGGCCCGACGCCGGCTCGGCGTGGACTCCGTGGAGACCTCGTCGCGCACGAGGGCGAGGAGGTCGGCCTGGTCGGGGCCGTCGAGGAGCGTGAAGTCGGGCTCGACGCCCACGGCCCGTCCGTACCGGCGCAGCAGCCGGTTGGCCACGGCGTGGAA
>DASUEE010000330.1:0-9689 GCA_036275235.1 Acidimicrobiales bacterium
ACCACGCCGGCCAGCTCGTTCTCGAGCTCCTTGTAGTCGGGCGGGGTCTGCATGCGCTTGATGCGCAGGCGCGAGCCGGCCTCGTCGATGAGGTCGATGGCCTTGTCGGGCAGGTGCCGGTCGGAGATGTAGCGGTCGGCGAGGTTCGCCGCGGCGACCAGGGCCTGGTCGGTGATGGTGACCCGGTGGTGGGTCTCGTAGCGGTCGCGCAGGCCCTTCAGGATCTCGATGGTGTGGGCCACCGAGGGCTCCTCGACGATGATCTTCTGGAAGCGCCGCTCGAGAGCGGCGTCCTTCTCGAGGTGCTTGCGGTACTCGTCGAGCGTGGTGGCGCCGATGGTCTGCAGCTCGCCGCGGGCCAGCATCGGCTTGAGGATGCTGGCGGCGTCGATGGCGCCCTCGGCGGCACCGGCACCCACGAGGGTGTGGAGCTCGTCGATGAACAGGATGATGTCGCCGCGGGTGCGGATCTCCTTCAGCACCTTCTTCAGGCGCTCCTCGAAGTCGCCGCGGTAGCGGGAGCCGGCGACGAGGGCGCCGAGGTCGAGCGTGTACAGCTGCTTGCCGTGCAGGGTCTCGGGCACGTCGTCGGCGACGATCTTCTGGGCGAGGCCCTCGACGATGGCCGTCTTGCCGACGCCGGGCTCGCCCACGAGCACCGGGTTGTTCTTGGTGCGCCGGGACAGGACCTGCATGACCCGCTCGATCTCGCGGGACCGGCCGATGACCGGGTCGACCTCCTTGTCGCGGGCGAGCTGGGTGAGGTTGCGGCCGAACTGGTCGAGCACGAGCGAGCCCGACGGGGTCTCGCCCGTGGTGGACCCGGCCGCGGCACCGGCCTTCTCGGCGCCACCGCCGGCGCCGCCGGCGGCGCCACCGGAGCCCTGGTAGCCCGAGAGCAGCTGGATGACCTGCTGGCGGACGCGGGACAGGTCGGCGCCCAGCTTCACGAGGACCTGGGCGGCGACGCCCTCGCCCTCGCGGATGAGGCCGAGGAGGATGTGCTCGGTGCCGATGTAGTTGTGGCCGAGCTGGAGGGCCTCGCGCAGGCTCAGCTCGAGCACCTTCTTCGCGCGGGGGGTGAAGGGGATGTGGCCCGAGGGCGAGGAGCCGCCCTGGCCGATGATCTCCTCGACCTGGCTGCGCACCGCCTCGAGCGAGATGCCGAGCGACTCGAGGGCCTTGGCGGCCACGCCCTCGCCCTCGTGGATGAGGCCGAGGAGGATGTGCTCGGTGCCGATGTAGTTGTGGTTGAGGAGCCGTGCCTCCTCCTGCGCGAGCACGACGACTCGGCGAGCACGGTCCGTGAAGCGTTCGAACAAGAAGGTCCCTCCCTGGATGGGGCCGGGGCTCCCGGAGGCGCCTCGGGGAGCGTGGTCGGCCAGTGTACCCCTGCCTCCGGCACCTCCACCGGCGGAGGACGGGCGCTCCGGCGGTCCCGTCGGGCGCCGCGCGTGGCGTCCCGGAACAGGTCGCCGGTAGCCTCGAACGACGCCCCGGCGGGGGTTCCCCGCCGCGCTCGGCTCCTTCACCATGCCCACCGACCTTCGCAGCATCCCGGGCGCGGGTGGCGGCCGCCGCCGCGGTCGTCGTCCGTCGGGCACCGGCCCCGTGCGCCAGTACGCCCCGCCGCTGCTCGCCGACCCGCGCCGCACGGAGCCCCTCGGACGCTCGCGCCTGCGGCGCTCGCCCCGGGGCCCCAAGGCGTGGACGCCGCGCACGCCTCGACGGGGCATCCCGTGGTCGTCGCTCGCGATCGCGGCCGGGTTCGTGGCCCTCGGCGCGTTCATCTGGATGCGGTTCTGGGACGCCACCCGGGTCGACGTGCTCATCAGCGGCATCGAGGACGGCGCCCAGCTGACCCTGGACGAGGCGAAGGGCCTCGACGTCCGCATCGACGTCGCCCAGCTCGACCTCGAGGCGGGCCTGACCCCGACCCTGTTCTTCAACGGCTTCCCGGCCCCCGAGGAGACCTACGAGGTGTCCGAGGACGGGGTGCGCTGGACGCCGCCGGCGCTGGAGGAGGGCGTGCACGAGCTGTCGATGTCGGTGGGCCGGCCGCTGCTCTCCGACGCCTCGTTCCGCTGGCGCTTCCTCGTCGACGGCACGGCCCCGTTCATCGACGTCGCCTCGCCCCAGCCGGCGGCGCCGATCTGCAAGCCGGTGTCCGTCGAGGGCCGGGCCGAGACCGGCCTCGCCAGCATCACGGTCGACGGCGAGGACCTCTCCCTCGACGACGAGGGTCGCTTCTCGCTGCAGTACGACCAGCCGCCCACCGGGCCGATCCTCATCCAGGCCGAGGACGTCGCCGGCAACCGCGCCGCCGCCGAGATCGTGATCCCGGTGGAGTACCCGTCCACCCAGGGCGTCCACGTCACCGCGGCGGCGTGGGGCTACCGCCCGCTGCGCGAGCACGTGCTCGACATGGTCGACGCCGGCAAGGTCTCGGCCGTCCAGCTCGACATCAAGGACGAGGGCGGCATCGTCGGCTACGACAGCGACGTCGAGCTGGCGAGGCAGATCGGTGCGGTCCGCCCCGAGTACGACCTCGAGCAGGCCGTCCAGCTGCTGAAGGACAAGGGGGTGCGGGTGATCGGGCGCATCGTCGCCTTCCGGGACGGACCGCTCGCCCGTTGGGCCGCCGAGAACGACCGGATGGACTACGTGATCCAGACCCCCGACGGCGAGATGCTGTCGAAGTACGGCGGCTTCACGAACGTCGCCAACGCCGACGTGCGGCAGTACAACATCGACCTCGCGATGGAGGCGGTCGACCGGGGCGTCGACGAGATCCTGTGGGACTACGTGCGCCGGCCCGAGGGCGACATCGACGAGATGGTGTTCCCGGGCCTCGACGTGCCCCGATCCGACGACGCCGTCACCGCAGAGAAGCGGGCCGTGAACGACGCCGTGGTGGCCTTCCTGGCCGAGGCCGGGGAGCCGCTGCGCGACGAGTGCGTCTACCAGGGCGCCTCGCTCTTCGGCGTGGCCGCCCGCAACCCCGACGCGATCGGCCAGCCGGTGCCCGCCATCGCCCGTCACGTCGACTACATCGCCCCCATGCTGTACCCGTCGCACTGGGTCCGGGGCGAGTACCGCGTGCCGCACCCCAACGCCCAGCCCTACGACATCGTCCACAAGTCGCTGTCCGACTTCATCACCAAGGCCGCCGGCTCCGGGGTCGCCTTCAACCTGTGGGTCCAGGACTTCTCCATCGGCATCCCCTACGGGCCGGCCGAGGTGCGGGCCCAGATCGACGCGGCGCGCGACCTCGGCGTCGACAGCTGGCTGCTCTGGAACGCCACCGTGCGCTACACGCCCGAGGCCATCACCCCCGACATCGTCGTCCTGCCCGGCGAGGAGTAGCGCGCCCTCCGGCTGACGCGGGCGATGGCGGGGGCGCAGCAGGGCGCCAGTAGCCTCCGCCCATGGGTTCGAACCCCCTGCTCGACTTCCCCGGTGCCGACGGGCACCTGGCCCGGATCGACGAGCGCCTGCTGGCAGCGGTCACCACCGACGATCCCCACCTCACGGAGATGACGTCGCACCTGATCCGCGCCGGGGGCAAGCGCCTGCGGCCGATGCTCTCGGTGCTGTCGGCGTCGTGCGGCGCCGAGGTCACCGACGACGTGATCGACGGCGGCGTCGCGGTGGAGCTGGTGCAGGTGGGTTCGCTGTACCACGACGACGTCATCGACGAGGCCGACGTGCGTCGCGGGGTCGAGACCGTCAACGTCCGGTGGAACAACCTCACCGCGATCCTCGCCGGCGACTTCCTGCTCGCCAAGGCATCGGAGATCGCTGCGTCGCTGGGCACCGAGGTCGCCGGCCTGCTCGCCCGCACCATCGGTCGGCTCTGCGAGGGCGAGATCACCGAGCTGCGCCACGCCTACTCCACCGCCCGAACCGAGGACGCCTACTTCGCCGCCGTCGAGGGCAAGACCGCCTCGCTCTACGCCACGGCGTGCCGCATCGGCGGCATCGTGGGTGACCTGCCCCGCCCCCAGATCGAGGCGCTCACCGAGTACGGCCAGTCCTTCGGCGTGGCGTTCCAGCTCGTCGACGACGTGCTCGACCTGGTCGCCACCGAGGAGGAGCTGGGCAAGCCCACCGCGCACGACCTCACCGAGGGCATCTACAACCTCCCGGTCCTGCGGGCGCTGGAGACCGACGCCGGTGAAGCGCTGCGGGGCCTGCTGGGCTCGCCCATCGAGGGCGAGGAGCGTGAGCGGGCCCGAGCACTGGTGCTGCACTCCGGTGGCATCGAGTCCACCATCGCCGAGGCCGAGGACCACGCCCGCCGCGCCCAGGCGGCGCTGGCGCCGCTGCCGGACTCGCCCTCGCGCGCCGCGCTGCACGACGGTGTCGAGCACCTGCTCGGCACCGTCGCCGCCCGCACCTGAGGGCGCCTACGCCTGCTCGGGCTTCAGCGTCGGGAACAGCACGACGTCGCGGATCGACGTGGTGCCGGTGAGCAGCATGACCAGGCGGTCGATGCCGATGCCGAGCCCGCCCGTGGGCGGCAGGCCGTGCTCCATGGCCCGTAGGTAGTCCTCGTCGAGGGGCATGGCCTCGTGGTCGCCGGCGGCCTTCTGGCGCAGCTGGTCCTCGAAGCGCTCGCGCTGGACGACGGGGTCGACCAGCTCGGAGAACGCGTTGCACAGCTCGCGGCCGGCGACGATCGCCTCGAAGCGCTCGGTGACGCCGGGGACCTCCCGGTGCGAGCGGGACAGCGGCGACACCTCCTCGGGGTAGTCCGTCACGAAGATCGGGCCCCACAGCTTGTGCTCGGTGGTCTTCTCGTAGATCTCGAGCAGGAGCTTGCCGGCGCCCCAGCTCTGCTCGCCCTCGATGCCGTGCTCCTCGGCCACCGATCGCAGCTCGTCGACCGGCTGGCGCACGTCGAGGCGCACCCCGATGGCCTCCTCGACCAGCTCGGCCATCGTCGCCCGCCGCCAGGGCGTCGAGAGGTCCATCTCCCGGTCGTCGTAGGTGAGGCTCGTGGTGCCGTGCAGCTCGGTGGCGAGGTGGGCGACCAGCTCCTCGGTGATCGCCATCATGTCGGTGTAGTCGCCGTACGCCTGGTACAGCTCGAGCATCGTGAACTCGGGGTTGTGCCGGGTCGAGATGCCCTCGTTGCGGAACACCCGGCCGATCTCGAACACCCGCTCGAAGCCGCCCACCACGAGCCGCTTCAGGAACAGCTCGGGTGCGATGCGCAGCTTCAGGTCGACGTCGAGCGCGTTGTGGTGCGTCGTGAACGGCGTGGCCGCGGCGCCGCTGGCGACGTGCTGCAGGACGGGCGTCTCGACCTCGACGAACCCCCGGTCCTCGAGCCAGCGGCGGGTGAGGCTGAGGATCCGGCTGCGGGCCCGGAAGACCTCGGCGGCCTGCGGGTTGGCCCACAGGTCGGCGTAGCGCTGGCGGTAGCGCAGATCGGTGTCGGTGATGCCGTGGAACTTGTCGCCGAAGCCGCGCTCGGCCCGGGCCAGCAGGGTGAACTCCCGGACCTTCACCGACAGCTCGCCGCGCTTGGTGCGCACGACCTCGCCGGTGGCGACGATCCAGTCGCCGAGGTTCAGCTTCACGAACGAGTCGAAGCCCTCGAGCACCTTCGAGAGCGCGAAGAGCTGGACCTCGTCGCCGCTGCTGCCCTCGCGCAGGGTGGCGAACGCGAGCCGGCCCTGGTCGCGCAGCAGCATCACTCGGCCGGCGACCGTCACCGTCGCGTCGGTCTCCTCGCCGTCGGCCAGGTGCTCGTGGTCGCGGAGCACGTCGCCGACTCGGTGGGTGACGTCGACGCGGTAGGGCGGCTCGAACCGCTCCCCGGCGTCCGTCTCGCCGGCCGGCTGATCCGCGGGCTCAGGCACCGGCGTTCTTCTCGTGGATCACGCGCAGGCCGTGCAGGGTCAGCCAGGGCTCGTGGTGGTCGATGGTCTCCGACAGGGGGCTGATCAGCCCGGACAGGCCGCCGGTGGCCACCACGGTGCACGGCCCGCCCAGCTCCTCCTGGAAGCGGCGGACCATGCCGTCGACGACCGCCGTGTAGCCGTAGACGGCGCCGGACTGCATCGACTCGACGGTGGAGCGGCCGATCACGTTCGCCGGCTCCACCAGCTCGACCCGGCGGAGGGCGGCGGCCCGACCGAACAGGGCGTCGAGGCTGATGTCGATGCCCGGGAAGATGGCGCCTCCGAGGTACTCGCCCTTGGCGGACACGGCCTCGAAGGTGGTGGCGGTGCCGAAGTCGACGACGATGGTCGGGCCGCCGTAGAGGTCCCAGGCCGCGACCGCGTCGGCGATGCGGTCGGGGCCGACCTCGCGCGGGTTGTCGTAGAGGATCGGCATGCCCGTCTTCACGCCCGGCTCCACGACGAGGGCATCGAAGCCGAGGTACCGCTCGCTGAACCGCCGCAGCGCGCCGGTCACGCGGGGCACCGACGAGCACACCGCGAAGCCGTTCACGTCCTCGGTCCACCCGAACCCGTGGAACGCCAGGAACTCCTGGAAGAGCAGGGCGTACTCGTCGGCGGTCCGCTCGACGTTCGTGGCGATGCGCCAGTGGTCGAGCAGGTCGGAGTCGGCCACCCGGTTCGCCGGTTCCGTCTCCGAGTCGAGGTCGTAGAGGCCGATGACCGTCTGGGTGTTGCCCACGTCGATGGTCAACAGGTGCACGTCGGACGACGCTACGCGACCCCTCCGGAGGCGTCCGCATCCGATGCGTCGGGCCACCGCGGCTCCACGTCGACGGCCCCGGCGAGGTGACGTGCGTACAGCTCCCGGAAGTCGATCGTCGCCTCGAGGTGGGCCAGGATGGCCTCGAGCCCGACCGAGACGCGCCCGAGCAGCACGAACTCGCGCGGGACGTCGAGGCGCTGCAGGAGCTTCAGCTCGTCGACGCCGACCCGCACGCGCATCGCCTCCGCGACGATGTCGGCCAGCATCTCCCGGGAGTAGTGGAACGGCTGCGGGCCCCGGGCGGCCTGCACCCAGCTCGAGAGCGGGCCGAGCAGCGCCTCGGGGTCGAAGCCGGAGCGGGTGCGCAGGAACCCGGCCTCCACGAACGTGTCGAGCACCGCGTCACGGTCGCCGCTGACGAGGGCGGCGCCCAGGCGCCGCAGCCGGACCCGCTGCTCCTCGGTCAGGCGGGTGACGCAGCCGAAGTCGAGGAACGTGACCCGACCGTCCTCGTGGAAGAGGTAGTTGCCCGGGTGCGAGTCGACGTTGACGGTGCCGTGGTCGTACACCGACGTGGCCGAGAAGCGGGAGATGACGCCGCCCCAGCGGTTCCGCAGCTCCGCCGGCTGCCCGAGGGCGGCGGACCAGCGCATGGCGTCGACGTACCCGCTGGTGAGCACCCGCCGGGTGGAGAGCTCCTCGCACACGGAGGGGATCCCGATCTCGGGATCGCCGGCGAAGAGCTCGGCGAACTCGCGCTGGTTGGCCGCCTCGATCCGGTAGTCGAGCTCATCGGTGACGCGGTCGCGCACCTCGTCGATCAGGGCCCGCACGTCGATGTCGCCGGCGAGGCCGGCCGTCATGCGCTGCAGCAGGCGGGCGATGCCCGAGAGCAGGGCGGCGTTGCGCAGGTCGGCGGCAACCGCGTCGGCGATGCCCGGGTACTGGACCTTCACGACCAGCTCCTCGTCCCCGCGGTGCGCCATGTGGACCTGCCCGATCGACGCCGCCGCCATCGGCCGGGGCGAGAAGAAGTCGAACAGCTCCTCGGGCGGGGCGCCGAGCTCCTGCGAGACGACTTCGCGCACCGCCTCGTACGGCATCGGCGGGGCGTCGGACTGCAGGACGGAGAGTGCGGTGCGGTACTCCTCGGGGATCAGGCCGACGTCGAGGATCGACAGCGCCTGCCCGATCTTCATCGCCGCTCCCTTCATCTCCCCGAGCTCGCGGGCGATGTCCTCGGCGGCGGCGACGAGGCGGCGGTCGGAGGCGATGGCCTCCACGGAGTCGCCGCGCAGGACCCGGGCCTGGGCGAGCGCCGCGGCGGTGGCGCCCTTCGCCAGCAGGCGGGCCGGCCTCGCGGCCCGGCGGGCGCGGCCTCCCAGATCCCACGGTCGCTCAGACGCCGGCACGTCAGCCCCGGATGTCCAGCCCGATGTCGAGGGCCGGGGCCGACTGGGTGATCTGGCTGGTGGAGAGCAGGTCCACGCCGGTGGCGGCGTAGGCGGCGGCGGTCTCGATGGTGATGCCGCCCGAGCACTCGAGGAGCGGTCGTGGGTGGCCGGCGCCGCAGAGCACCTCGACCCTGCGCACGGCTTCGGCCGCCTGCTCGGGGCTGAAGTTGTCGAGAAGGATCGCGTCGGCGCCCACCGACACCACCTCGTCCAGGTCGCCGAGGTCGTCGATCTCGACGTGGATCGTCCGACCGGGCCAGCGCTCCCGCGCCCGCCGCACGCCGTCACCGATCGGCGTGTGCGCGAGGTGGTTGTCCTTCAGCATCACCCAGTCGGACAGGTTGCCCCGGTGGTTCGCGCCCCCACCGGCGCGGACGGCGGCCTTCTGGAGGCTGCGCAGGCCCGGGGTGGTCTTGCGGGTGTCCCAGATGCGGGCGCCCCCGCCGGCCGCCTCCACGAAGCGCCGGGTCAGGCTGGCCACGCCGGAGAGGTGGCAGAGGAAGTTCAGGGCCGTGCGCTCGCCGGTGAGGATCGATGCCAGCGGGCCTTCGACGGTGCCGGCGGTGGTGCCCGGCTCCAGCGGATCGCCGTCGGCGAGGTGCCAGGTGAGGGTGACGTCGGCGTCGAGCTGGGCGAACGCCTCGGTGGCGCACCGGGTGCCGGCGAGCACGCCGTGGGCGCGGCTGACGAAGGTGGCCTGGCCGGTGGCGCCCACCGGCACGAGCGCGGCGCTGAGGTCGCCGAGCGGGGTGAGGTCCTCGACCAGGGCGGCGGCGACGGCGGCGCGCACGGCGTGGATCGGCGGGTCGGCGGGACCGCTCGGCATGGCCGGAGCCTGCCACGGCGCGGACTCGACGGTGGCCTCCTCCCTCAGAGGCCACCGTCGGGTCGTCAGCCCGCGGAAACCGCTTCGCTGCGGCGCAGACCCAGGATCCCCATCCCTCTGCGCCCGCCCAAGATCGCCGAGCGGGCCGGGTGGTGGCAATGGCCCGCACGGGCCAATTCCGTCAACCCCCGGCGCCCCCCTCCCGAAACTGGCAGCGGCTCCGTTGCACCCCCCCACCCGGAACTGGCAGCGGCTCCGTTGCGCGCCTCAGACGCCCTCGACGACGAAGCGGAGCACGAGTGCGTCGTCGCTTCGGGGGTGGTCGGTGCGCGTGTGGGAGCCTCGGGTCTCGGTTCGAGCCCGGGCGGCGGTGGCCAGCGCCGCGCCCAGGACGGCGAGGTTCCGCACCTCGGCGTCGGCCACGGTCGAGCCTGCGGAGGCGAGCGCCCGGTGGGCGTCGGCCAGGGCCACGCGGAGCGAGGCCTCGTCGCGCAGGACACCGGCGTTCGCCGTCATCGACCGCTGGAGCTGGTCGCGCACCTCCTCGGCCGTGCCGTCCAACGGCGCGGCGGTCGCGACGACCGGCACGTCGAGCTCCCGACCGGCGATCCCGCCGGCGGCCTCGAGCACGCACCGCATCGCCCCGGTGGGCTCGGCGCCGTCCTTCCCGCCGTCGATGGCCTCCACCACGCGGGGGCCGAACACCATGCCGTCGAGCAGCGAGTTCGACG
>DASUEE010000331.1:0-4987 GCA_036275235.1 Acidimicrobiales bacterium
CCCCTGGTGGCCACCGGCAAGGTCCGGGCGATCTACGACGCCGGCCCCGAGCACCTCCTGATGGTCACCTCCGACCGCATCTCGGCCTTCGACGTCGTGATGGACGAGCCGATCCCGGACAAGGGGCGGGTGCTCACCGCCATGTCGGCCTTCTGGTTCGAGCACCTCGGCGGCGTCGCACCGAACCACCTGGTGTCGACCGACCTCGCCGACTTCCCCGCCGGCGCCCGGGACCCGTCCCTCGCCGGCCGGACGATGCTCGTCCGCCGGGCCGAGATGCTCCCGATCGAGTGCGTGGTGCGGGGCTACCTGACCGGCTCGGCGTGGGCGGAGTACCGGGAGTCCGGGACGATGCACGGCGGGGCGCTGCCGTCCGGCCTGCAGGAGTCCGAGCGCCTCCCCGAGCCGGTCTTCACGCCGGCCACGAAGGCCGACGCAGGCGACCACGACATCAACATCGACTTCGAGACGGCGGCGGACATGGTCGGGCGCGACGTCGCCGAGCAGGCGCGGGACGTCGCCCTCGCTGCGTACGGGCGGGGCGCCGACTGGGCCCGCGAGCGCGGGATCATCATCGCCGACACCAAGTTCGAGCTCGGCTGGATCGACGGCGCGCTCGCCATCTGCGACGAGGTGCTGACGCCGGACTCGTCCCGCTTCTGGCCGGCGGCCGAGTGGAAGCCCGGGACCACGCCGCCCAGCTTCGACAAGCAGCCGGTGCGGGACTGGCTGGCCGCCGTCGAGGGCTGGGACAAGGCCCCGCCGCCGCCGACGCTGCCGCCCGAGGTCGTCGACGCCACGGCCGCCCGCTACCGCGAGGCGTACGAGCGCATCTGCGGTCGGTCCCTCGACGACTGGCCCGGCGCCACCTGACGTTCTGGGGTACGGATCCCCGCGCATGCGCGGGGATCGGTATGCCAGAACGGGTCAGGGGTCGACGTAGGTTGGGTGCCATGCGCTTCGACGTGCAGGTGGAGACCCGGCCCCGAGCAGGCATCGCCGACCCCGAGGGATCCACCATCGAGCGGTCGCTGCCGGCGCTCGGCTTCGAGGGCATCCGCGACGTGCGGGTGGGCAAGTCGTTCCGCTTCCACGTCGACGCCGACGACGAGGCGGCGGCGAACGAGCTCGTGCAGGACGTCTGCGAGCGCTTCCTCACCAACCCGGTGATCGAGGACTCCTCCATCACCGTGACCCCGGCCGCCGGCTGATGGCACCCCGCATCGGGGTCGTGCTCTTCCCCGGCTCGAACTGCGAGCACGACGCGGTCGAGGCCGTCCGGGGCCTGGGCGGCGACGCCGAGGTGCTCTGGCACGGCGATGACACCACCAAGGGCGTCGACGCCGTCATCGTCCCCGGCGGCTTCGCCCACGGCGACTACCTCCGTCCCGGCGCCCTCGCCCGCTTCTCGCCGGTGATGCAGGCGGTGCAGCGCTTCGCCGATGACGGCGGCCCCGTGGTCGGCATCTGCAACGGCTTCCAGGTGCTCACCGAGGCGCACATGCTCCCCGGCGCGCTCCAGAAGAACGCCGGCCTGAAGTTCCTCTGCACCACGGTCACGCTGCGAGTCGAGACCACCAGATCGGTGCTCACGGGAGCCGCGCACGTGGGCCAGGAGCTCCGCATCCCGGTGAACCACTTCGAGGGCAACTACACCGTCGACGACGCGACGTTGGCGCGGTTGCGCGACGAAGATCGCATCGTGGTCCGCTACGTCGACAACCCGAACGGATCGGTGGACGACATCGCCGGCGTGTGCAACGAGGGCCGCAACGTGGTGGGTCTGATGCCTCACCCCGAGCGCGCCTGCCACCCGCTGCTCGGGTCCACCGACGGCGAGGTGCTGGTGCGCTCCCTGCTCGACGCGGCCAGCCGCGCCCGCGTCTGATCGGCGTTCCGCCGGGGCTGCCAGAACGCTACGAGGCCCGGCTGATCCCGGCCTTCTTGAGCACCGACGCCTCCACGCCCAGCTCGCGCCAGGCGGCGTAGGAGATGCCCTTGCGCTCGCTGTAGCCCTTCGCCGCCTCGACGAAGTCCTTCTCCAGGCCCTCGAGATCCGCCTTGGTCTCGTTCGCCGACAGCTCGGCCTGGAGGTCCATCCGGTCCTGGATCAGCTGCAGCCGCTTGATCGGATCGGCCTCGGCCAGCTGGGCCTCGATCTTGGCCAATTGGGCCTGCATCGATTCGACCGTCCGCTTGCGGCCTCGCTTCGGCTTGTGCTGCTCGAGGGCCTCGAGATAGTCGCGCACGGCGCGCCCCTGACGGCGCCCTTCTGCGAGTGCGGCCTTGTGGTCATCGGTCATCGCGCGCTTCGCTGCCATATGATAGAGAGGGAAGCACATGGACGACCATTTGGCAATTCGCCCCGCTGGATCGGGGATCCATTCTGCATCCGTAGGTCATTGCGATATCGGGTGAACAGCGCACTCTCGACCGGCGACGGTGGGCGCGTAGCGTGCGGAGCATGGCGTCGTCCCCCGAGCCGCAGGCCCTCGATCCCGAAGTCCACCGCTCGCTCGGCCTGACCGACGACGAGGCGGAGGAGATCGAGCGCATCCTCGGCCGCCCGCCCACGCACCTCGAGATCGCCATGTACTCGGTGATGTGGTCGGAGCACTGCTCCTACAAGTCGTCGCGCGTCCACCTGCGACGCCTGCCCTCGGAGGCGCCGCACGTGCTCGTCGGTCCCGGCGAGGGCGCCGGCGTCGTCGACGTCGGCGACGGGATCGCCGCGGCGTTCCGGATCGAGAGCCACAACCACCCGTCTGCGATCGAGCCCTACGAGGGCGCGGCCACCGGCGTCGGCGGCATCCTGCGCGACGTCTTCTCCATGGGCGCCCGCCCCATCGCCCTGATGGACCCGCTGCGGTTCGGGCCCCTCGACGACGCCCGCAGCCGCTGGATCGCCGAGGGCGTCGTGTCCGGGGTCTCGGGCTACGGCAACTCGGTCGGCGTGCCCACCGTGGGCGGCGAGACCGTGTTCGACGAGACCTACCGGGAGAACCCGCTCGTCAACGTGTTCTGCCTCGGGGTGCTGCCCCACGACCGCCTGGCCCTGGCCCGGGCGTCGGGGCCAGGGAACCTGACCGTGCTGTTCGGGTCGGCCACGGGCCGCGACGGCATCGGCGGGGCCAGCGTGCTCGCGTCCGCCGGCTTCGAGGAGGGCGACGAGGCCAAGCGGCCCAGCGTCCAGGTGGGCGACCCGTTCGAGGAGAAGCGGCTCATCGAGGCCTGCCTGCAGATCCTCGACGAGGGCCTCGTCGTCGGCATCCAGGACCTCGGGGCGGCCGGCATCACCGGTGCGGCCAGCGAGACGTCGTCGAAGGGCGGCGTCGGCATGGACGTCTACCTCGACCAGGTCCACGTGCGCGAGGAGGGCATGGAGCCCTTCGAGATCATGATCAGCGAGTCCCAGGAGCGGATGCTGGCCATCGTCGAGCCGTCGAACCTCGACCGCCTGCTCGAGATCTGCGCCCGCTGGGAGATCCGGGCATCGGTGATCGGCACGGTCACCGGCAGCGGGCGGTTCCGGGTGCTCGACACGCTCGACGGCGAGGTGCTCGCCGACATCCCGGCCAGCTCGCTCGACGACGCCGCTCCCGTCTACCACCGCCCCCTCGCCGAGCCCGCCGACCGGGCGGCACGGGCCGCGGACGTGGCCGACGACCTCCCGGCGCCGGCGGATGTCTCCGCCGACCTGCTGGCCTCGGTGGCCGACACCTCCTGGGTGTGGCGCCAGTACGACCACCAGCTGTTCCTCAACACGGTCGCCGGGCCGGGCGGCGACGCCACCGTCCTGCGCCTGAAGGACCCGCGCACCGGGGAGCCCACCGGCCGGGGCCTCGGCCTCACCACCGACGGCAACCACCGCTGGTGCGCCCTCGACCCGCGCACCGGCATGGCCGCCGTCGTCGCCGAGTCCGTGGTCAACCTCGCCACCGTCGGCGCCCGGCCGCTGGCGCTCGTCAACTGCCTCAACTTCGGGAACCCGGAGCACCCCGAGGTCATGTGGCAGCTGTCCGAGGCCATCGACGGGATGGCCGACGCGTCACGGACGCTGTCGGTGCCGGTGATCGGCGGGAACGTCTCGCTCTACAACGAGTCCGGCGGGACGAACATCGACCCCTCTCCGGTCATCGGGATGGTGGGCCTCGTCGACGACCTCGAGCGGCGGCCGCCCGGCATCGGGCTGGTCAAGGGCACGGCGCTCGTGCTCCTCGGCGCGCCCGCCACGTCGCTGTCCGGCAGCGCGTGGGCGTGGGCGCAGGGCCACCGTGGCGGCCTCCCGCCCCAGGTCGACCTCGCCGCCGTGCGCGACCTGGCCGCGTTCGTGCGCGTGGCCGTCGCCGACGGGCGCGTGCGCTCGGCCCACGACCTCGCCGGCGGGTTCGGCCCGGCGCTCGTGGAGATGGCGGTCGCCACCCGGGTCGGCGCCCGGGTCGACCTGCCCGAGCCGGGCGGGCACCTGGCCCTGTTCGGCGAGACGCCGGCGGCCGTGCTCGTCGCGGTGGAGCCGGGCGACGTCGACGCGCTCGTTGCGGACGCGGCCGGCGCCGGCGTGCCGGCCCGGGTCGTCGGGGAGGCCGGCGGCGATCGGATCACCATCGGGGACCTCGTCGACGTCACCGTCGACGACGCGCACGCCGCCTGGCGCGCCCGCCTGCCGAGGGCCCTCGGCGCCGGCACCTCCCAGTAGGACATCTCGTCGATCCGCCACCACCGGTGGTCCGAATCGACGAGATCTCGCCCTGGGGGCTCAGTCGGGGGCGCGCTCGGTCTCGGGGACGGTGTGCAGGTGGAGGTGCCCCTCGGCGTCCTCGTGCTCCTCGATGATCTCGGCCAGCGGCTTGAAGAGCACGCGCTCGAGGATGAAGAAGCGGGCCACCCACAGCACGCCGAACGACGCGATGTTGGCCGCCATGATGACCAGGGTGTTGTCGTCCCAGCGCTCGGCCGCCCAGGCGACCGCGAACGTGGAGATGACCAG
>DASUEE010000332.1:0-5717 GCA_036275235.1 Acidimicrobiales bacterium
CCAGGTCGAGGTGCTGCGCGACGCCATCGCCCACGCCCTCGCCGACGATCCCACGCTCGAGCCGCGGGACGTCATCGTGCTGTGCCCGGACATCGACGAGTTCGCGCCGCTGCTCCACGCCACGTTCGGCGCCGCCACCCCCGACCCGGATCCCGCCACGCCGACGCTGCCCGACCGGGGACTGCCCCACCTCCCGTACCGGCTGGCCGACCGCTCGTTGCGCCAGACCAACCCGCTCCTCGCCACGCTCGACGCGCTGCTGTGCATCGTCGACGGCCGGCTCACCGCCCCCGAGGTCGTCGCGTTCGCCGGGCGCGAGCCGGTGCGGGCGCGGTTCCGCTTCGACGACGACGACCTCGACCAGATCGCGACGTGGACGGCCGACAGCCAGGTGCGCTGGGGCCTCGATGCCGCCCGCCGGGCCCGCTACTGGCTCAGCGACGTCGAGGCGGGGACCTGGCGGGCCGGTCTCGATCGGGTGCTGCTCGGCGTGGCCATGGACGCCGAGGGTTCGAGGCTGGTCGGCGGCCGCATGCCCCTCGACGACGTGGAGAGCAGCGATGTCGACCTCGCCGGCCGCTTCGCCGAGCTCGTCGACCGCCTCGACACCGTCTGCTCCCGCACCAGCGAGGCGCACCCCGTCGACGAGTGGGTCGCGATCCTCGGCGAGGCCGTCGACCTGCTGATGGCGTGCCCGGCGCGCGACTCCTGGCAGCGCCTGCAGGTCGAGGCGATCCTGCGTGAGGTGCGGGGCGAGGCCACGGCCGACGACTGCGTGGCGCCCGCCCCCCTGTCGCTCACCGAGGTGCGCGCCCTGCTGGCCGACCGCCTGCGCGGCATGCCCACCCGGGCCGACTTCCGCACCGGTGCGATCACGATGTGCACCCTCGTGCCCATGCGTGCCGTGCCCCATCGCGTGGTGTGCATCGTCGGCCTCGACGACGGCGCCTTCCCCCGCCCCGGTCGTGCCGACGGCGACGACCTCCTGCGCCGCACGCCGCTGGTGGGCGACCGCGATCCCCGCACCGAGGACCGACAGCTCCTGCTCGACGCCGTGCTCGCCGCGACCGACCGCCTGCTCATCACCACGACCGGGGCCGACGTGCGCACCAACGAACCACGCCCGCCGGCGGTGCCCCTCTCGGAGCTCCTCGACGTCGTCGACCGCACGGCGGCGACGCCCGGCGGGAGCGACGCCTCCGCGGCCGTCGTCACCCGCCACCCGCTGCAGCCCTTCGACCCCGATGCCCACCGCGCCGGCGACGGGCGGCCGTGGGCCTTCGACCGAACCCACCTCGCCGGGGCCCGGGCGCTCACCGGGCCCCGGACCTCTCCCCCTCCGTTCCTCTCCGGCCGGCTGGCGCCGGTCCCGCCGGTCGACGGCGTGGTCACCATCGACGAGCTGGTCCGGTTCGTGCAGCACCCCGTGCGCGAGCTGCTCCGGCAGCGGCTCGGCACGAACGTCTGGGAGGACGACGACCGCCTTCCCGACGCGCTGTCCGTCGAGCTCGACGACCTCGAGCGGTGGGCGGTGGGCCAGCGCCTGGTCGAGCGCCTCGTGGCCGGCGACCCCGTCGAGGCGGCCGTGGCCGCCGAGCTGGCGCTCGGCGCGCTCCCCCCGGGGGCGATGGGCGAGGCGGCGATCGAGTCGATCCGGGCCACCGCCGAGCGGATCCACGCCCTGGCCGTCGCCGAGGGCGCCGCCGGTGCGACGTCGTCGCTCGACGTCGACGTCGCGCTCGGCGACGTCGAGGGCTGCGGGCCGGTGGCGGTGGTGGGCACGGTGACCGGCGTCCGCGGCGACGCCACCTGCGCGGTGAGCTTCAGCAGCGTCGCCGCCAAGCACCGGATCGCCGCGTGGGTGCGCCTCCTCGCGCTCTCGGCCGGGCACCCGTCGACGCCGTGGCGGGCGCTCACCATCGGCAAGCACAAGCAGGGCGCACGCCTCGTCGAGCTCGCGCCGCTCGACGGTCCGCCGGAGGCCCGGCAGGCGGAGGCGACGCGCCTGCTGGCTTCCCTCGTCCGGCTCCGGGCACGGGGCCTGTGCGAACCGCTCCCGCTGCCGTGCAAGACGGCGGCCAGCTGGGCCGACGCCCGGCGCCGTGGCCGGGACGCCGCGACGTCGGCCGCCCGGGACTGGGAGTCCGGCTACCGGTTCGCCGGCGAGGCCGAGGATCGCAGCCACCTCATCGCGTTCGGCGGCGAGCTGCGCTTCGACGAGCTGCTCGCCCTCGCCCCGGCGGACGACGAGTGCGGCGACGGCTGGCCGGGCGACGAGCCATCGCGGATGGGCCGCCTCGCCCGGCACCTGTGGGACCCGGTGCTCGCCCGGGAGGCCTGGCGGTGAGCGCCCTCGACCTCGCCGCGTCCGTGCCCGGGCTCGCGCCCGGCGTCACCGTGATCGAGGCGAGCGCCGGCACGGGCAAGACCCACCGGGTCACCTCGCTCGCCGTCGAGGCCCTCGCCGCCGGCCTCCCGGTCGACTCGCTGCTGCTCGTGACCTTCACCCGGGCCGCCACCGGCGAGCTGCGCGACCGCGTCTGGCGCCGGCTGGTCAGCACCGAGGCCGACCTGCGCGCGCACCTGGCCGCCGGCACCGTCCCGGTCGACGCGGTGAGCCGTCGCCTGTGCGAGGGCGGTCCGGAGCTGGTCGCCGAGCGCCACCGGCGCATCGCTGGCGTGGTCGCCGAGTTCGATGCCGCAACCATCGCGACCATCCACGGGTTCTGCGAGCAGGTGCTCAGCCGGGTCGGCTTCGCGGGCGACGTCGAGCGGGACGTGACCTTCATCGAGGACATGCGCGACCTGACGGACCAGGTGGTCGACGACCTGCTCGTGCAGCGGTTCCACAAGAAGGTGGCGTTCCCGTTCCCCCGGGCCGAGGCCCGTGCGGTGGCCGACGCCGTCGTGCGGAACCCACACGCCCGGATCGTGCCGAGCACGGACGACGACGACCGGCGCGCTGCGATGCGCGCTCGCTTCGCGCAGCTCGTCCGCGACCGGCTCGACCGCCGCAAGCGAGAGCTGCAGGTCCTCGGCTACGACGACCTGCTCACCCGGGTGGAGCAGGCCCTCGCCGGGCCCCAGGGGGAGGTCGTGCGGCGCCGTCTGCACGAGCAGTACCGGCTCGTGGTGGTCGACGAGTTCCAGGACACCGACGCCGTGCAGTGGAACATCCTGCGCGACGCGTTCCTCGGCGACGACGCCGGCGTGTCGCTCGTGCTGGTGGGCGACCCGAAGCAGGCGATCTACGCCTTCCGGGGCGCCGACGTGCACGCCTACCTCGCCGCCCGCGACCTCGCCGGCGCCGAGCGCACCGACCCCCTGCGCGAGAGCTGGCGCAGCGACGCCGCCCTCCTCCGGGGCCTCGACGAGCTGTTCGGCGATGCCACCTTCGGGCACCCCGAGATCGGCTACCGGGCCACCGTCGCGGCACCGCACCGGCACGAGGCCGGCCTCGAGGGTGGGCGCCTCGCCGTCCCGCTCCGGCTCCGCCACGTCCGGGCCGACACCGCGGACCCGGCCGCGCTGACCCCGAGCAGCAGGCTCATCAAGGAGCCCTGGACGCGCGCCTTCATCGCCCGGGACCTGGCGACCGACGTGGTGCACCAGCTCGACCCGCGGACGGGCTCCCGCATCGTCGACCGCCACCCGGACGGCACGGCCGTCGAGCCCCGACCGGTGGGTCCGGGCGACATCGCCGTGCTCGTGCGCCGCCACGCCGACGCCGACATCGTGCGGGCGGCGCTCGCCGAGGCCGGCGTGCCCACGGTCGTCAACGGCACGGGCAGCGTCTTCGGAACGGCCGCCGCCCAGGACTGGCTCACCCTGCTGGAGGCCATCGAGCAGCCGGCGTCGTCGACCCGCGTGCGCAGCGCGGCGCTCACGCCGTTCTTCGGCTGGTCGGCCGGCGACGTCGCCACCGCCGGCGACGACGACTGGGACCGCATCCACGGTCGGCTCGCCGAGTGGCGGCGGTTGCTGCTGCGGCGCAGCGTGGCCGCGCTCTTCGAACAGGTGCAGGCGGGCGAGGGGCTGCCGGCGCGGCTGCTCGGGCACCTCGGCGGCGAGCGCGCGCTGACCGACCTGCGCCACGTGGCCGAGCTGCTGCACGACCACGGCTCCGACCACGACACGGCGCCCGCGACCCTGGTGGCCTGGCTGCGCGAGCGCATCCGCCGCTGCGAGCGCGAGGCCGACGCCGAGGCGATGGCCCGGCGGCTCGAGACCGACGCCCGGGCCGTGCAGGTGTGGACCATCCACCGAAGCAAGGGCCTCGAGTTCCCGATCGTCTACGCGCCGTTCCTGTGGTGGACCCCGAAGCTCCAGGACGACCAGCCGCCGCGGTTCCACGACGGCGACACCCGGTGCATCGATGTCGGCGGCGAGCACGCCAGCGCGGCGGCGAACCGGGCCCGCTGGGTCGCCGAGGAGCGGGGCGAGGAGCTGCGGCTCGCGTACGTGGCGCTCACCCGGGCCCGGCACCAGGTGGTGGCCTGGTGGGCGTCGACCCACTTCGCGTTCGAGTCCCCGCTCGGCACCCTCCTGTTCGCCCCTCACACCCCCGGCAGGGTCCTCGAGCGCACGCCCGCCGACGACGAAGCCCGGACGGTGCTCGACGTGCTCGCCCAGCAGGCCCGGGGCGCCATCGCCGTGGAGCAGGCCAGCGGCGGCACCGACGACCGCTGGCAGGCACCGGCCGAGGACCCCGGCACCCTCGACGTCCGGCGGTTCGACCGGACGATCGACGACTCGTGGCGCCGCACGTCGTACTCCGCCATCACCGCCCTCGCCCACGAGGTCGCCCACGCCCGGCCCGGGACGGCGCCCGCCGCACCCGAGCACGACGACCGAGGCCTCGAGGACGAGCGCATGCTCGACGAGATCGTGCCCGCAGCCGGAACGGGCGATCCGCTCGAGGTGTCACTGCGGGCCGTGCCGACCGTGTTCGGCGAGTCCGGCGCGGGCGCGCGCTTCGGCACGCTCGTGCACGCGGTGCTCGAGCACACCGATTTCACCGCCCCCGACCTGGAGGGCGCGCTGCGGGCCGCGCTGGCCGACCAGCACCGCAGCGGCCTCGCCGACATCGACGCCGGTGCGCTGGTCGCCGGCCTCGCTGCCGCGATCCGCACGCCCCTCGGGCCGCTCGCCGGGGAGCTCCCCCTCGGCGCGCTGGCGCCGGCCGATCGCCTCGACGAGCTCCACTTCGAGCTGCCCCTCGTCGGCGGTGACGAGCCCAGCGGCACGCTGACCCTCGCCGCCATCGCCGACGTCGTCGCCCGCACCCTGCCGGCCGACGACGTGCTCGCCGGCTACCACGAGCACCTCGCCGCCCCGGAGCTGGCGCAGTCGGTGCGCGGCTACCTGAGCGGCTCCATCGACCTCGTGCTGCGCACCGGCGGCCGCTTCCTCGTCGTCGACCACAAGAGCAACTGGCTCGGCGCGCCCGGCGAGGAGCTGTCGGCCTGGCACTACCGCCCGTCCGCCCTGCGCGACGCCATGGTGAAGGCCCACTACCCGCTGCAGGCGATGCTCTACGCGGTCGCCCTGCACCGGTACCTGCGCTGGCGCCTACCCGGCTACGACCCCGAGGTCCACCTCGGCGGCGTGCTCTACCTGTTCCTGCGGGGGATGACCGGCCCCGACGTGCCGCGGGTCGACGGGCAGCCGTGCGGGGTGTTCGCCTGGCGACCTCCGGCGGCCCTCGTCACCGGCCT
>DASUEE010000333.1:0-2371 GCA_036275235.1 Acidimicrobiales bacterium
GTGGATGCCGGACCCGAAGGCGAAGTGGCGGTTCCGCTTCCGGTCGATGATGAACTGGTCCGCGTCCTCGAACATCTCGGGATCGTGGTTCCCCGCCGGGAACGCCATGAGGATCTTGTCACCCTCCTTCATCGGACAGCCGTTGAACTCGGTGTCCTCGGTGACGTAGCGGGCCATGGTCACCGGGCTGTAGAAGCGCAGGAACTCCTCGACGGCCATCGGCATGAGCTCCGGCTCGTCACGCAGGCGCTGCTGGTCCTCGGGGTGGGTGGCCAGGTGCCACAGCGCCGAGCCGATGTTGCTCCACGTGGTGTCGATGCCCGCCACGAGGAGGAGGAAGCAGGTCCCGAGCAGGTGCTGATCGGAGATGGGCTCGTCGGTCTCGGCCTCGATCAGCATGGTGATGATGTCGTCAGGACGGGTGCCCGGCTCCATCGCCCGCCGCTCGGCGACCGCACCGATGAAGTACATGGTCATCTCGCCGAGGGCGTCCATGGCGCCGTCGATGTTCTGGAAGCCGTTCTGGAGGGTGCGGACCACCCAGCCGGTGAACTTGTCCTCGTCCTCGACGGGCACGCCGAGCATCTGGGCGATGATCCGCACGGGGATGTGCTGCGCGTAGTCGGCGGCGACGTCGCCCCGACCGTCACTGAAGTGCTCGTCGATCAGCTCGTTCGCCAACCGTCGGGTGATCGGCGTCATGTTCTCGATCGCCGTCGGGCCGAAGGCGGGCAGCAGGAGCCGGCGGGCCCACGTGTGCACGGGCGGGTCGGAGCTGATCGGCGGCACGGGCATGACGTCGTCGATCGGCTGCTCGAAGGGCGACACGACGACGATGTCTCGGGAGGAGAACCGCTCCACGTCGTGGGCGATCTCCGCGAGGTCCTCGTAGCGCACCGGCAACCACGTGCGCTGGCGACGCTCGGTGAAGGCGATCGGGCACCGCTCGCGCTGCTCGGACCACCGTGCCTCCGGGTGGACGACGTACTCCTCGTCCATGAGGTCGAAGTCCCTGGCCCAGTCGGTCACCGGGCCGTAGTCCTCCTGTACGTCGGTCCGGAACTGCAGGCCGGTGTTCGGAGTCGTGTCAGTCATGCATCATCCCCATTCGCGATCGATGAGACATCATACGCGAGGCATCTTGCGGCTCGCCAAGAGACATGTGCCACGCTGGACAGGTGCTCGACAACGGACGTGCGGTGATCGTCGGCGGCTCGCTCGCAGGGCTGCGGACGGCCCAGTCGCTACGACGGGAGGGTCACGAGGGGACCATCACCATCGTCTCCGAGGAACAGCACTGGCCGCCCTACGACCGGCCGCCGCTCTCCAAGCAGGTCCTCGTCGGTTCCCTCCCGCCCGAACGGGTGCGACTTCGAGTGCCCGACGACCTCGACGCCGAGGTCTGCGCCGGCGTCCGCGCCGCCGGGCTCGACGTCGCGTCCCGAACCGTGCTGCTCGATCACGGCGAGCGGATCCCCTACGACGGCCTGGTGGTCGCCACCGGCGCCTCGGCGCGCCGGATCCCGGGAGCGGACGCCATGGCCGGTGTCCACGTGCTGCGCACCATCGACGACAGCCTCGCGCTGCGGGCGGAGCTCGAGCAGGCGTCGAGCGTCGTCGTGGTCGGGGCCGGCTTCATCGGGTGCGAGGTCGCCAGCTCGTGTCGAGCACTCGGCCTGGACGTCACCGTCGTCGACGTGCTCCCACTCCCGCTGGCACCGCTGGGCACTCGCGCTGGCGAGATCGTCCGTGCGTTCCACGAGGCCAACGGCGTCCACCTCCGCCTCGGCACCGGTGTGGCCGGCTTCGACGGCGGCGACCGCGTGCGCATGGTGCGCCTCTCCGACGGCACCACCGTGGCGACCGACGTCGTGGTGGTGGGCATCGGCGTCGTGCCGGCAACGGGATGGCTGGACGGTTCGGGGCTCACCCTCGACGACGGCGTGGTGTGCGACGAGGCGTGCCTGGCACGGGGCGGGGAGGATCGAGTGGTCGCCGTCGGGGACGTCGCCCGGTGGGACCACCCTCGATACGGGTCGAGTCGGATCGAGCACTGGACCAACGCTGGCGAGCAGGCAGCCCACGCCGCCAGAGCACTCGTGCGGGGAGGCGAGGCGGCGGGTCCGTTCGCACCGGTCCCCTACTTCTGGTCCGATCAGTTCGGCACGAAGCTCCAGTTCGTCGGCTCGTGCGGCGCCGACGACGAGTTCGCGATCGTCGAGGGGTCGGTGGACGACGGTCGCTGGGTGGCGGCCTACGGGCGCGACGGCGTCACCGTGGCTGCGCTCTGCGTCGGCTGGCCGGCCCGGCTGGCAGCGTGGCAGCAGCTCGTGGCCGACGCCGCTCCCTTCCCCCCGCCGCTGCCGTGACC
>DASUEE010000334.1:0-4065 GCA_036275235.1 Acidimicrobiales bacterium
GGTGGTGACCTCCGAGACGAGGTCGACGCCGGCCGTGCCGCGCTCGTCGGCGGCTGCGGCCTTCAGCCTGGCCTCGTCGACGAGGTCGACGGGCCCGAACGCACCGGGGATCGCGCCGGTGTCGCGGATGATTCTGGTGAGGCGGCGGGTGTCGATGCCGCCGATGCCGGGGACCCCGTGGAACAGCAGGAACGCGTCGAGGTCCTCCTCGCTGCGCCAGTTGCTCCGCCGGCGGGCGAGGTCGCGGACCACGACGCCGCGGCAGAAGGCGCTGCGGCTCTCGTCGTCGGCCGGCGCCGTGCCGTAGTTCCCGATGTGCGGGTAGGTGAACGTCACGATCTGCCCGGCGTACGACGGGTCGGTGATGATCTCCTGGTAGCCGGTGAGCGCCGTGTTGAACACGACCTCGCCGGCGGCGTGGGTGCCGTTCGCCGGGTCGGCGCCGAACCACTCGCCCTCGAACGTGGAGCCGTCGGCGAGGACGAGCGCGGCGTCGCGCACGCGGCGCGACGGGGTGGACTGGTCCCTCATCGGGTGGCCTCCCCGTCGAGGAACACGGGTTCCCCTTCGAGCAGCGTGTGGCGCACCCGGCCTCGCAGGCGTCGGCCCGCGTAGGGCGTGTTCCGGCTGCGGCTGTGCATGGTGGAGGCGTCCACGGTCCACTCCTCGTCGGGGTCGAAGACGCAGAGGTTCGCCCTGCGCCCCTCGATGATGGGGCCTCCGTGGCGATCTGCCACCCCGAGCAGCTGTGCCGGACGCCACGAGAGCAGGGCGACGACCTGCTCGACGTCGAGGTCGAGCTCGGTGAGCGCCAGCCCGAGGGCGGTCTCCAGCCCGAGCATCCCGGGCGGCGCCTCGTCGAAGGGCTGCTCCTTCGTGTCGGGCGTGTGCGGCGCATGGTCGGTGGCGATGCAGTCGATGGTGCCGTCGGCGAGGCCGACCTTGACCGCGGCGACGTCCTCGTCGGTCCGCAGCGGCGGGTTCACCTTGAAGACCGGGTCGAAGGTGCTGCACCGCTCGTGGGTGAGCGTGAAGTGGTGCGTGGTGGCTTCGCACGTCACGTCCATGCCGCCCGCCTTCGCGGCCCGCACCATCGCCACCGAGCCGTCGGTGGACAGGTGCTGGAAGTGCACGCGGGCCCCGGTGAGGCGGGCCAGCGCGATGTCGCGCATGACCATCAGCTCCTCGGCTTCGGCCGGTTGGCCGGCGATGCCGAGGCGGCTCGACCACTCGCCCTCGTGCATGTGCCCGCCGGCGGCCATCGCCTCGTCCTCGCAGTGCTGGGCGAGCACCACGTCGAGGGCCGACGCGTACTCCATGGCCCGGCGCATGAGGCGGGTGTCCTGCACCCCGCTGCCGTCGTCGGTGAAGAGACGGACGCCGAGAGCGGCGAGCTCGGCCATGGGGGTGAGCTGCTCGCCCGCCCGCCCCACCGTGATCGCCGCCGACGTGCGCACGTCGCACGGCGCGCTGCGGCCCAGCTCGAGCACCTCGCGGGCGATGCCGGCGGAGTCGATGGCCGGCGTGGTGTTCGGCATGGCGAGGATGCAGGTGTAGCCGCCTGCGGCGGCACCGCGGGCACCGGTCTCGACCGTCTCGGCCTCCTCCTTGCCGGGCTCGCGCAGGTGGGTGTGGACGTCGACGAAGCCGGGGCTGACCACGCAGCCGCCGGCGTCGAGCACGCGAGGCGCGTCGAGGTCGGGGCCGACGGCGAGGATCGAGCCGTCGGTGCCGACGACGACGTCGCCGCCGCGGACGCCGCCGGCGTCGACGAGGCGGCCGCCCTTGATCACGAGTGCGGGGTCTGTCATGAGGCTTCCTGGGTGAGGGCGTCGGGGGAGGCGATGAGCTCGGTTCCGGAGCCCAACAGGAGGAACAGGACCGCCATGCGCACGGACACGCCGTTGCGGACCTGGTCGATGATCACCGAGCGCTGCTCGTCGGCGATGTCGGGGTCGACCTCGACGCCGCGGTTGACGGGCCCGGGGTGCATCACGAGCGCGTCGTCGCGCAGCAGCGCGGCCCGCCGGCGGGTGAGCCCGTACGTGGCGGTGTACTCGCGCAGCGACGGCAGGAGCGCCTCGGTCATGCGCTCGCGCTGCATGCGCAGCAGGTACACGGCGTCGACGGTGGGCAGGACCGCCTCGAGGTCGTGGCTGACCTGGACCGGGTAGGCGTCGATCGCCGGCGGCAGCAGCGTGGGCGGTGCGACGACGGTGACGGTGGCGCCCAGCTTCGTGAACGCCCAGATGTCGGAGCGGGCCACCCGGCTGTGCTTGACGTCGCCGACGATGGCGATGTGCATGCCGTCGAGGGAGCCGCGCTGCTGGCGGATCGTGTAGCAGTCGAGCAGCGCCTGGGTGGGGTGCTCGTGCCAGCCGTCGCCGGCGTTCACCACCGACGCGTCGACCCAGCGGGTGAGCTGCCACGGCACGCCGGAGCTCTTGTGGCGGACGACGACGCAGTCGATGCCCATGGCCTCGATGGTCTGCGCGGTGTCCCGCAGCGACTCGCCCTTCTTGACCGAGGAGGTCGACACCGAGAAGTTCATGGTGTCGGCGGAGAGCCGCTTGGCGGCGGTCTCGAAGCTGAGCCGGGTGCGGGTGGAGTCCTCGTAGAAGAGGCTCACCACGGTCTTGCCACGCAGGGCGGGCACCTTCGGGATCGGGCGCGTCGAGATCTCGGCGAAGCGGTCGGTGAGGTCGAGCAGGCGCTCGATGTCGGCCCGCTCGAGGTCGGTGATGCTGAGGAGGTCGGTCACTTCACGACCTCGCCCAGGTCGACGCCGTCGTCGTGCACGTCGACCGCCTCGTCCTTGCGGGTGGGCAGGTTCTTGCCGACGTAGTCGGGGCGGATGGGCAGCTCGCGGTGGCCACGGTCGATCATCACCGCCAGCTGCACGGCCCGTGGGCGTCCGAAGGAGGTGAGGGCGTCGAGGGCGGCGCGGATCGTGCGGCCGGTGAAGAGGACGTCGTCGACGAGGACCACGACGGCGCCGTCGATCGGGAAGGGCACCTCCGTGGGCGCTTCGGGGAGGACCGGCCGCAGCCCGATGTCGTCGCGGTGGAAGGCCACGTCGAGGCGGCCGGTGGGCACCTCCACGGACTCGATCTCGAGGAGCGCGGCCTGGAGGCGCTCGGCGAGCGGGACCCCACCGGTCTGGAGCCCGATCAGCACCACGTCGTCGACACCGCCGTTGGCCTCGATGACCTCGTGCGCCATGCGCCACGTGGCCCGGCGCAGGTCGTCGGCGTCCATGACCTGGGTGCGGGGAACGAAGACGCCCCCGAAGGGGCGTGTCAGACGTCGTTCACGTTCCGCCATGCGGCGTCCTTCCTGTCCGTCCGGGCCTCACGGGACCCGCTTCACGGTCAGGAGGTCAACGTAGCAGCGCCGGCGTCGCGGACCAGATCGTCTTGGCCGAGCGCTCGCCGAGGCGGTCCCAGCCGAGCCGGGCGAACAAGGCTTCGGCGGGCTCGTTCGCCGGGTCGGTGCGGGCCCAGACCTGGTCGAGGCCGAGCTCGGTGAGCGCCCAGCGGGTGACGGCGCCGACGGCGTGCGAGGCGAGCCCGGAACGCCGGTGGACCGCCGCGACCCAGACGCCGAGCTCGGCGCGGGCCGGGTCGTCGGTGAACCCCGACAGCCCCACCTCGCCGGCGACGGACCCGGAGATCGCGTCGATTCGTGCCACCGGTGGTGTCGAATCGACGAGATCTTCGGACCTCGGCGGCACGATCACCAGGTCGAGGGCGAGGCGGCGGGACCAGCGGTCCTCGGCGCCCGCGATCCACGCTGCGGGGTCGGCGCCGGCGGGCGTCGGGTTCCACGCCGTGATCGACGGGTCGGCCCACGCGGCGGCGAGGGCGGGCGCGTCCTCGGGACGCGAGTGGCGCAGGCCCTCAGGCGGGGTCGGGAGCACCCGGCACGCCGAGCCGGCGCAGGACGTCGCCCAGGCCGGCGGCGTCGCGCATCTGCACGGCGTGCCAGCCGGCCTCGATCGCGCCGAGCACGTTCTCCTCGCGGTCGTCGACGAAGAGCAGCCGGTGCGGGGGGACGTCCAGCTGC
>DASUEE010000335.1:0-2195 GCA_036275235.1 Acidimicrobiales bacterium
GTGTGCAGGCCCATGACGTGCTCGGCGATCTTGCGGCCCTGCATCGAGGCCACCGACGACAGCGGCAGCCGCCCCGACAGGTCGCCGGCGACGTAGATGTGCGGCACGTTCGTCTGCAGGTGGTGGTTGTTGTCGATGTACCCCCACTGGTTCACCTCGACGCCGGCGGCCTCGCAGCCCAGCCCCTCGCTGTTCGGGATGGAGCCGATGGCGAGGAGCGCGTGGCTCCCGGTTGCCACGCGACCGTCGTCGCACAGCACCCGCACGCCGCCGTCCTCGGTGCGCTCGATGCCCTCGGCGCGCGCACCCATGTAGAGCTTCACCCCGCGGTTGACGAACTCGTGCTCGAGGGCAGCGGCGACCTCGGGGTCCTTGTTCGGCAGGACCTGCTGGCGGGACACGATGAGCGTCACGCGGCAGTCGAACGCCGTGAACATGTGGACGAACTCCACGCCGGTGACACCCGAGCCGATGACGATCAGGTGCTCGGGCAGCTGCTTGGGCGGGTAGGCGTCGCGGGTGGTGAGCACGCGGTCTCCGTCCGGCGTCGCCCACTCCGGGATCCTCGGGCGCGAGCCGGTGGACAGCAGCACGGCGTCGGCCTCGAGGCGCACCTCGCCCTCCGCGGTCTCGGCGATGACCTCGTGGGGTCCCGCGAGGCGACCGGTGCCGCGGATCACCCGGACGCCCTGGCTGTCCAGCAGCGTCGTGACGGAGTCCTCGAGCCGGGCCTCGATGGCCCGGATGCGGTCGCGCAGGGCGTCGAAGTCGAGCTGGGCGGTGACGTCGGTGAGGCCCATCTCCTCGCTCGCGTTCACCTGGTGCAGCGCCGAGCCGGTGGCGATCATCGCCTTCGAGGGGATGCAGTCCCACAGGTGGGCGGCACCGCCGACGACGTCGCGCTCGATGACCGTGACCTCGGCACCGAGCTTGGCCGCGTGGCTGGCTGCCGCGTGCCCGCCGGGTCCGCCGCCGATGATCACGAACCTGAGGGCCATGCCCGCCAGGCTACCGAGGGGCGGGTGATCAGCCGGACGAGCGGGAGAGGCGCACGAGCCGGTGGTCGGGCGTGAACAGGCGCCGGGTGACGCCGGTTCCGATCACGACGACGTTGATGGCCACCGCCCCGAGGATCAGGAACATGATCGCCGCCTGCACGCGCACGGCGTCGTCCGGCTCGACGCCGGCGAGGATGAGGCCCGTCATGGCGCCGGGCAGGAAGACGAGGCCCACCGCCTTGGTGGTCTCGATCTGCTGGGTCATGGCCGCCCGCAGGGCGCTGCGCAGCCCCGGCCGTGAGGCCTCGGTCCACGGTTGACCGAGGGCGAGCCGGGCCTCGACGTCGGGGCGCTTCTCGGAGAACTCGGCCACCACGCACCGGCCGGCGAGCACGGTCGATGTCATCGCGTTGCCGACCATCATCCCGCCGACCGGGACGATCGCCCGGGCCTCGGCAGGGAAGATGCCGAGGCCGAAGATCACCGCGGTGGTCACGGCCGTGGACGCGCCGAGCGACGCGAGGGCGAGCGGGAGCACGCCGGGCACCTCGGGCGCGCGCCGGGACACCGTCCACGCGGCGAAGACCACCATGAACACCAGCCATGCCCAGGCGTAGGCCACCGGCTGGTCCGGATCGATGATGACGACCAGCACGAAGCCGACGGCGAGGAGCTGCACGAGGGCCCGCACCGTCGCGACCAGCACGTCGTGCTCCAGCCCGAGCCGGCGCCACGCCGAGATCGCGATCGTGACGGCCACCAGCAGCAGCGACGCCGCCAGGCCCCACCAGCCGACGTCACCCTGCTCCACGGTCGCTCCCCTCGTCGTCGTGGGCGTGGCCCTCGTGGGTCACGTCGTCGTGGTGGTGGTGGAACGAGTCCTCGGAGGCCAGGTAGTGCCCCGCCTGGTGCTCGTCGGCGACCCGGCCCCGGACCAGCACGATGCGGCGGTCGGCGATGCGATCGGCCTGCTGCAGGTCGTGCGTGACCCACAGGACCGGCATCCCGCCGGCGGCGAGCTCACGCCCCAGCTCCTCGAGCGCCTTGGTGGCCGCCGGGTCGAGCGCCGAGGTGGGCTCGTCCATCAGCAGGACCTCGGGCCGGGTGATCAAGGTGCGGGCCAGCGAACCCCGCTGCTGCTCGCCGCCGGACAGCGAGTCCGCCTCCCGGTCGAGGAACGCCTGCGGCAGGTGGACG
>DASUEE010000336.1:0-4066 GCA_036275235.1 Acidimicrobiales bacterium
GACGGCCTCGCCGACATCCGCGTGATCGTGGCCGAGGCGCCGGAGTGGCTGGCGCCGGGCGGCGCGCTCGTGGTGGAGCACGGCGACGACCAGGGCGCCGAGGTGCGGGCGCTGGCGGCAACCGCCGGCTTCACCGAGGTGTGCACCGGGGAAGACCTCGCCGGCCGCGACCGCTACCTGGTGGCCCGCCGGTGACCGCGCTGACGATCGCCGCCGACGCGCCCGACGCCGCGGCCCGCGTCGCCGAGGTCCTGCGCGCCGGCGAGCTCGTGGTGCTCCCCACCGAGACCGTGTACGGGCTCGCGGCGCTGCCGTCGGTGCCGGGGGCGACCGACGGCCTCTTCGAGCGCAAGGGGCGCGGCGCCGACGTGCCCGTGGCCGTCCTGTGCGCCGACGCCGAGCAGGCGCTGGCCCTCGCCGAGGCCCCCGGCCCGCAGGCCCGGGCGCTCGCTGCGGCCCACTGGCCCGGACCGCTCACGATGGTCCTGCCTCGCCGGGCCGACCTCGGGTGGGCGCTGGGCGAGCCGTCGGCCACCATCGGCCTGCGCTGTCCCGACCACGGCCTCGTGCGAGAGGTCGCCCGGCTCGTCGGCCCGATCGCCACGACGAGCGCCAACCGCCACGGGCAGCCCACCCCGCCCACGGCCTCGGAGGCGGCCGCCCAGCTGCTGGGCCCGGTGGGGCTCGTGGTCGACGGCGGTCGCCTCGGCGGCACCCCCTCGACCGTCGTCGAGTGCACGGGCCACGAACCGCGGATCCTGCGCCAGGGTGCGCTGGAGATCCTCTAGCCTCCGCCCCCGACGCATCCAGGGGGACCGCACATGCCAGACATCGACCTCTCGACCCTCACGTTCTTCGCGGGCTTCGACCAGCACGCGCTCGACAAGATCGCCGCCATGGGCGAACCGGTCGAGGTGGAGACCGGAGCGGTCATCACCGAGCAGGGCGAGGTCGGGCGCGAGGCCTACCTGCTCACGGAAGGCGAGGTGCAGGTGCAGGTGAACGGCCACGCCATCGCCACCGTCGGCCCCGGTTCGATGCTGGGCGAGATGGCGCTCCTCGACCTGCGCCCCCGCTCGGCGACGCTCGTGGCCGTCACGCCGGTCGAGCTCATCGCCTACGACGCGAAGCAGTTCCGCCGCATCCTCGACGAGATGCCGGCCGACGCCCGCGCCCGCCTCGGCGAGCGCGACGAGCGGTTCCGGGCCGAGAACCTCGAGATCGGCTACGACGACGACCGACCCCACCCACGGGGGCCGGTCACCTGATCACCCGAGGGTGATCTGCCCGTCGGCCCGGCGCTGCACGCGCTGGCCGATCACGTCCTCGGACACCATGCGGGCGAGGTCGTCGGCGTCCTCGGTCTTGCCCCAGGCGCGACGCCCGTCGTCGAGCAGCAGGGCGACCAGGCCCAGCTCCGGGGCACCTTCCTTGTCGTGCATGACCGTGAACGTCTCGACCTCGGCCGGACCCTCGTGGTCCATCGAGACCTCGCGCGACGGCAGGGCGTCGATCTCGTCCTGCGGGTGGCGGTGCTGGAAGCCGCCGGCCGGCGGGTCGGTGGAGTAGAGCCCGAAGGCGTGCTTCGTCAGGAAGCCGCCGTTGCCCCACACGAGGCCGGTGCTGCCGGGGTCGGCGCGCACGGTCTCGACCATGGCGGCGATCGAGTGCATCACGTAGTCGTTCCACGGGCCGCCGGCAAAGCTCAGCCCGCCGGTGAGGGTCAGCTGGCGATCGAGCGAGAGGCCCAGCTCCGACGCGCCCACCTCGACCGCGACCGGGAAGCACGAGTAGAGGTCGACGTGGTCGATGTCGTCGATGGTGAGGCCGACCGCGTCGAGCGCGGCCCGGCCGGCGACGCCGATGGCCGGCGCCGTGTGCAACGTGTCGCGGTGGGAGACGTAGGGGTGCTCGTGGGCGTCGGAGCCGGCGAGCGGGAACACCCAGCGGTCGCGGGGCACGCCGAGCCGCTCGGCGACCTCGACGGTGCAGACGAGCACCGCGGCCGACTGCTCGACGGCGTTGTTCGAGTTCATGACCTTCGTGTACGGCAGGCCCACCATGCGGTTCGTGGGGGAGGGGGTGGTGACCTCCTCGGGGGTCATCGCCTCCTGGATCCAGGCGTGCGGGTTCTCGGCCGCCACCTCGGAGAAGCGGGACCACAGCCCGCCGAGCACGCGCAGGTGCTCCTCCGAGCTTCGCCCCAGGCGGTGGCGGTGGGCCTGCTCGAACATCGGGTACACCTGGATCGGCAGCCAGATGCCGAGCGCCGACTCGGCCTCGTGGCTCATCTCCACCGCCGAGCCGATCTCGCGGGCGGGCGGGGTGCCCTCGGGCTGCTTCGTCCAGTCGGGGGCGCCGCCGTCGGCCCGGTGCTTCGTGCGGCTGCGCCACGCCTCGGCGCCGGCGAGCAGCACGCAGGCGGCGTCGCCGGCGAGGATGTCGAGCGCGGTCTGGTTCAGCAGCATCTGGGGGCTGTTCCCGCCCATCGCGGCCACGGCGCTGTCGACGGGGTGGCCGACGCCGAGCCGCTCCGCCACGAGCGAGCCGGGGTCGGCGTAGCGCCACGAGAGCAGCGACACCGTGCGCACCGAGTCGATGGCCGTGGCGTCGGCGATGCCGGCGTCGGCGAGGGCGGCCTGGGCAGCGACCACCATGAGGTCGACCGGCTCCAGCTCCGGCTCGCCGCGGTCGACGCGCTGGCTGCGCTGTCCGACGCCGACGATGACCGGGGTGCGGGGATCCAGGGGCACGCTTCCTCCATACTTGACCGGGCGGTCAAGTATGTAGCCTCGTCTCCATGGAGGTCGAACCCGGTGTCTCGATCCTCGTCGTCTGCACCGGGAACATCTGCCGGTCGCCGCTGGCCGCCGCGCTGCTCGCCTCCCGGGCGGACGCGGCAGGGGCCGAGGTCGACATCACCTCGGCCGGCTTCGTCACCGCCGACCGCCCGTCGCCACCGGAGATCGTCGAGCTGATGGCGGCACGCGGCCTCGACGGCAGCGCCCACCGGAGCCGGCGGATCGACGCCGGCGAGCTGCGCACGCACGACCTGATCCTGTGCATGGAGCGCGCCCACGTGCGCGAGGTGGCGGTGCTCGACCGGGAGGCCTTCGAGCGCACGTTCACGCTGCCCGAGCTGGCTCGCCGCGCCCAGGCCCACGGGCCCCGGCGCGACCTCGAGGACGTGCGGCTGTACCTGCGCCGCATCGGTGCCGACCGCCGGCCGGTCGACGTGCTCGGCGCCGACGAGGGCGACGAGGTGGCGGACCCCTACGGTCGCAGCGCGGCGGCCTACCGTCGCGCCGCCGACGAGATCGACCGACTGCTCGACGTCGTCGTCCCCCTCCTCTTCCCCTCGCGGAGCTGAACCCCCATGCGCATCGCCATCGGCGCCGACCACGCCGGCTACCCCCTCAAGCAGCACCTGCTCGGCACCATCGAGCGCCTGGGGCACGAGGCCATCGACCTCGGGACGCACTCCACCGACTCCGTCGACTACCCGCCGATCATGGCGGCGGTCGGGCGGATGGTCGTGGCCGGCGACGCCGACCGCGGCATCGTGCTCGGCGGCTCCGGCCAGGGGGAGCAGATCGCCGCCAACAAGGTGCGGGGCGTGCGCGCCGCGCTGTGCAACGACCTGTACACGGCCCGCATGAGCCGCGAGCACAACGACGCCAACGTGCTCTCCATGGGCGCCCGCGTCGTGGCCCCCGGCCTCGCCGACGAGATCCTCGAGCTGTGGCTCACCACCGCCTTCGAGGGCGGCCGGCACGAGGGCCGGGTGAACGGCATCCACGAGATCGAGGCCGAGGAGTCGGACGCCCCCGGACAGGCGTGACAGGCTGAGGCCATGCCCTGGCCGCAGATGGACGACGACGAGCTGTTCGGGCTCATCGACCGCGAGGTCGAGCGCCAGAACACCACCCTCCAGCTGATCGCGTCGGAGAACTTCACGTCGCCGGCCGTCATGCGCGCCACCGGTTCCGTGCTCACGAACAAGTACTCCGAGGGCTACCCCGGCAAGCGCTACTACGGCGGCAACGAGGTCATCGACGACGTCGAG
>DASUEE010000337.1:0-6311 GCA_036275235.1 Acidimicrobiales bacterium
CGAGCAGCGCGCGCCCGGATCCGGCGTGGTCGAAGACGACCACCCGGTGGTCGTGCTCGAAGGCGGGCGTGAGCTGGTCCCACATCGTCTGGTCCGTGCCGAGGCCGTGGCCGAAGACCATCGGCGACCCGCCCGGGAACCCGCGCACGGTGACGCCGAGCGATCGCACGAGGTCGCGCCCGCCCGGGCGCAACGGGCGTGGGGCACTGTCCAGCGGCACGGGAGCAGTCTGCTCCCACCGCCTGCGGGCCCGACCGGTGGACCGGCGGAAATCCGGGGGATCCGGCGACGTCCTCGTCCGGAGCGTCCCGGTTCGCGGCGAGCGCGCACCCGCGGGCGCGCTCAGCGGACGCCGATGTCGAACCCCCGGGCACGCAACGACACCGCGGCAGCGCCGACCAGGGGGCCGGCGTCACCGAGGCCGGCGGGCACCACACGAGCACCGCGCGAGAAGTCCAGGTGCGCGCACAGCCGGTCGACCTCGGCCTGCGCCGCGGCGAAGAACGGCTCGCCGTACCCGAGGGCGACCGACCCGGCGACCACCGCCAAGCGCAGGTCGAGCAGGTTCGCCACCGACGCCACGGCGCGCCCGACGAGGACCCCGGCGTGCGCCCGGACGTCGGGCGGCGCGTCCACCGCGGGGGCACCGGTGCGCAGGGCGATGGCGGTCCCGCTGGCCTCCGACTCGAGCAGGCCCGCCGGGTGGCCATCCCACGGCTCGGTGCCGTCGGCCACGAACACGTGCCCGATGTGGCCGGCATTGCCCGAGGCGCCGTCGAGGAGGACGCCGCCGCTGACGATCCCCCCGCCGACGCCGGTGGAGACGACCATCGCCACGAAGTCCTCGACCCCCCGGGCGGCGCCACACCATCCCTCCCCGAGCGCCAGCGCCTTGGCGTCGTTGTCGACGTCGACCCGGACGCCGACGTGGTCCGCGAGCCGGCGCCGGAGCGGGAAGCCCCTCCAGGCCGGGATGTTCAGCGGCGACACCTCCTCGCCGTGGGGCGCCATCGGCCCACCACACCCGACGCCGCACGCGGAGAGCACCTCCCCACCACGGACCTCGTCGACGACCTCGGTGAGGACGGAGAAGAGGTCCTCGGCGTCACCGCCGCGGGGCGTCGGCCGGCTCGCCCGGTGGTGCAGGGCGCCGTCGAGGTCGACCAGGCCGGCCGCCAGCTTCGTGCCACCGACGTCGACGGCGAGGATCGTCACGGCGGAACCGTACGCCGGTCGCGGCCGTCCGGCGCAGCACCGGGTCGACCATCCGGGAGGCCGCCCGGCCCCGTAGTCTCGCCAGCGGCGGGCGCCGCCACAGCGCAGCGCGGCACGACACGACACGCAGGAGGACGGGTGGCCACGAGCCAGCACGAGGCACCGCGATCGGGCTCGGTGGCACAGGCCTGCGAGCGGATCGCCGCCGAGGTGGAGACGGTCATCTGCGGGAAGCGCCCGGTCATCGACCTGGTGCTCGCGGCCCTCCTGGCGGAAGGGCACGTCCTCCTCGAGGACGTCCCGGGCGTCGGGAAGACGAGCCTCGCGAAGGCGCTCGCCGCCACCATCGAGGGCGACTTCGGCCGCATCCAGTTCACCCCGGACCTCCTCCCCACCGACGTGTCGGGCGTGACGATCTACCGCCGCGGGCGCGACGAGTTCGAGTTCCGGCCCGGCCCGGTGTTCGCCAACATCGTCCTCGCCGACGAGATCAACCGCGCATCACCGAAGACGCAGGCCGCGCTGCTCGAGGCGATGGCCGAGGAGCAGGTCACCGTCGACGGCACCACCCACCCGCTGGCGGCCCCGTTCCTCGTCCTCGCCACCCAGAACCCCATCGAGCACGAGGGCACGTTCCCCCTCCCCGACTCCCAGCTCGACCGGTTCCTCGTGCGCATCGACATGGGCTACCCCGACGCCGACGCGGAGCTGGCGATGCTCGACGCCCACGGCAGCGCCGACCCGCTCGAGGAGGTGCGGCCGGTCGCCACCACCGAGGACGTGCTGGCGATGCGGCGCTCGGCGGCGACGGTGCACGTGGCGCCGGCGCTCAAGGAGTACCTCGTGCAGGTCGCCGACCGGACCCGCCGGCACCCCCACCTCGAGCTCGGCATGTCGCCGCGCGCCACGCTCAGCTTCATGCGCATCGCCCGGGTGTGGGCGGCCATGCGCGGGCGCGACTACGCGACGCCCGACGACATCAAGGCGCTCGCCGTGCCGGTGCTGGCCCACCGCCTGCTGGTGACGCCCGAGGCCGACCTGCAGGGCGTCACCGCGGCCGACGTCGTGCGCGACGTCCTCGACAGCGTGCCGGTGCCCCGCCCGCGCACCGCCTGAGGATCGTGCGCCCCACCCGCTCCGGCCTGCTCGTCGCCGTCGGCGCCGCGGCGCTGGTGGCGGTCGGCCGGCTGCTCGGCCTCCCCGAGCTGTACGCGATCGGGGCTGCGCTCGGGCTCCTCGCCCTCGTCTGCGGTGCGTGGGTGGCGCTGCGCCGCATCGACATCGTCGTCACCCGCAGCGCCCGACCGCCACGGGTCCACGCCGGCGGGCCCTGCACCGTGGAGATCCAGGTCCGCAACCGCTCGCGCCGGGCGACCCCGGTGCTGCGGCTGCTCGATCCCGTCTCCGGCACCGCCGGCGCCGACCTGCTGCTCGCCCCCATCGGGCTCCAGCGCACCACCAGCGTCGCCTACCGCCTGCCCACCGCCCGCCGGGGCATCGTCACCGTGGGCCCGATGCAGGTGGAGATGAGCGACCCGTTCGGCCTGGCGACCGCCCGCAACCGCGCCGCCCCCGCCGTCGACGTCACCGTGCTGCCCCGGGTCGACGACATCCCACCCCTCGCCCGCAGCATCGGACCCGACCCGGACGGCACCGCCGAGACCGGGTCGCTCGGCCGCTCCGGCGAGGACTTCGCCGCCCTGCGCCCCTACGTCGTCGGCGACGACATGCGCCGCGTCCACTGGCCCTCGTCGGCGCGCACCGACGAGCTGCTCGTGCGCCAGCACGACGTGCCGTGGCAGGGCCGGGTGTGCCTCGTCCTCGACCAGCGGCGCCAGGGTGCCGACGCCGAGACCTTCGAGCGCGTCGTGTCGGCCGTCGCATCGATCCTGCGGGCGCACCTGCGCCGCGGGGACCACGTCCGGCTGGTGACCACCACCGGCAGCGACAGCGGCTACGGCGTGGGCGCCTCCCACCTCGACGGCCTCCTCGAGCACCTCGCCGTGGTCGAGCGCACCGGTGCCGGGAGCCTGCAGATCGCCGTGGAGCTCGTCGAGCGGGGCGCCTCGGGGGCGGTGGTGCTGGTGAGCGGCCACCCCTCCGACGCCGACGTCGATCTCGTCGAGCGCGTGGGCACCGCGCTGTCGGTGCGGCGCGTGGTGTGCTTCGACCGGCCGCCGGGTCGCGCCACCCCGCGGCGCACGGAGATCGTCACCGTCAGGGCCGGCGCCACCTTCGCCGACGCCTGGACCGAGGCCACGAGCGCCGCCGGGTCACGACGCCGGCGCGCCGTGCGGAGCGGCTCGTGAGCACGACCTTCCCCACCGCCCACCTCGATCGGGCGCGCGCCGGCCACGCCCTCCCGCTCCTCCCCATCGGCGAGGTGCTGTTCGCGCTCGTCAGCCTCACCACCGTGCTGTCCCTGCGCCGGGTGTTCGCCGGCAGCGACTGGGTCGCGCCGATGCTGCTGCACGTCGTGGCCGCGCACGTCACCGTGACCGTGCTCCGGCGCCGCGGGGTCGCCACGCTCGTCGCCGTGGCCGCGGCGGCGGTCGTGGGCACCACGGTGATCGCCGCCGTCCACGCCGGCGACCACACGGCGTTCGGCATCCCGACGCCGGGCGCCCTCGACGCCCTGCGTGCCTCCCTGTCCGACGCCTTCGGGCAGTTCTCCGAGATCAAGGCCCCCACGGAGGCCCTCGACGGGTTCGTGATCGCCTCGGCGGCCGCCGTCTGGGCCGGGGCGATCGTCGGCGACTGGGCAGCCTTCCGCTCGGACGCCGCACTCGAGGCCGTGCTCCCCGCCGGCTCCCTGTTCGCCGTGGCATCGGTGCTCGGCGCCGACGTCGACCGCATCCCCCTGGCCGGCGCGTGGACCGCGTCGGTGCTCGGCTTCGTCCTCGTGCGGCGCGCCGAGCGCCTCGGGCGCCGGGCCACGTGGGTGGGCGACCACCGGGCCCGCGGGCCGCGGGCGCTCCTGGTGCTCGGGGTGGGGCTGGCGGTGCTCGCGAGCGTGATCGCCGCCGTCATCGGTCCGCGGCTGCCCGGGGCCCGAGCAGAGGCGGTGGTGTCCCTGACCGAGCTCGGCGACGACGACCCCGGCACGCGGGTCACCGTCAGCCCGTTGGTGGACATCCGCTCCCGGCTCGTGCAGCAGGCGAACGTCGAGGTCTTCACCGTCCGCAGCGAGGTGCGGTCCTACTGGCGCCTCACCTCCCTCGAGACCTTCGACGGGGCGATCTGGAAGTCGAACGGGTCCTACGGGCGCAGCTCCGGCGACCTCGACGACGGGGTGCCCGTGGCATCTGAGCGCATCGTGTTCGACCAGCAGTTCCAGATCAGCGCCCTCTCGCAGATCTGGCTGCCGGCCGCCTACGAGCCCCAGGCCGTCCAGGTCGACGAACCGGTCCGCTACGACGAGGTCAGCGGCACGCTGATCGTCGACACGGAGGTCCCGACCTCCGACGGCACGGCCTACGCCGTGCGCTCCGCCCTCCCCCAGCACCTGCCGGACCGACTCGCCGCCGCCAGCCTCGACGTGCCGCGCGACCTCGCCGCCACCTACCTCCAGCTCCCCGCCGACTTCTCCCCCGCCGTGCGGGACCTCGCCCGCGACGTCGTCCAGGGCAGCGGATCGCCCTACGAGGCCGCCCGCCGGCTGCAGGACTTCTTCCGGCGGGACTTCCGCTACGACATCGCCGTCGACCTCGGTCACGGGGTCTCCGACCTCGAGAGCTTCCTCTTCGACGTGCGGGTGGGCTACTGCGAGCAGTTCGCCGGCGCGTTCGCGGCCATGGCCCGCAGCATCGGGATCCCGGCGCGGGTCGCCGTGGGCTTCACGCCCGGCGTGCCCGACGCCGCCGACCCGACGCTGTACCGGGTGCGGGGCGAGCACGCGCACGCCTGGCCCGAGGTGTTCCTCGGCGAGTACGGCTGGGTGGCCTTCGAGCCCACGCCGGGCCGCGGGGCTCCCTTCGCCGAGCAGTACACGGGCGTCCCGGAGCAGCAGGTGGAGTCCGGCGGCGACGGCGGCACGGCCACCACCGTGCCCGCGGAGGCGCCGGAGCCCGCCCCCGCGCCGACCACGACCGCACCCGGCGGGCCGGCCCCCACGTTCCCCGACGATCCCGGCGCGGGCGTCGACGCCGGCGGCCTGCCCGAGGACGAGGGGAGCCCGTGGCCGCTGCGCCTCGCGCTCGGGCTGGCCGTGGCCCTGGCCGCCGGCGTGCTCTACCTGCTCGCGGTGCTCGCCGTCACCGGCGCCCGGCGCGCCCTGCGCCGCCGACGAGCCGCGACGCCGGAAGCCCAGGTGGCGGTGGCGTGGGAGGAGTCCCTCGAGGCGGTGCGCCGCGCCGGCGTCGGGGTCCGCCCGTCGGCCACGCAGTCACAGGCCGCCGCCGAGATCGGCCGTCGGCTGCCGGCGGTGCAGGCACCGATCCGCGAGCTCGCGTCCACCGTGGAGGCCGCGGCGTTCGCACCGGAGGCGCCCGACGGCAGCGCCGGTGCGCACGCCCTCGCGCTGGCGGACCGGGTGGGCGAGGGCACGAGGGCGACGATGACCCCCGGCGAGCGGTTCCGGACGCGGTTCGACCCGCGCCTGCTGCGCTCCCGCCCCTGAGGCGGCGCGTGCGGGCGGCTACTGCTCGTCGCGCTTGAAGCGCTCGCGCATGCGCTCGGACGAGGTGCCCAGGTAGTCGCGCAGGCCGTTGCCGGCCTTGAGGTTCTTGGTCATGGCGTCGAGCCCGGCCCGACCCATCTTGCGAGCGTTGCGCTCGATGACGAGGGCGCAGCCGAGCATGACGAGGAAGCCGCCGAAGGCCAGCAGGTAGGAGCTGGCGAGGGCCACGACGAGAAGCACGAGACCGGCGACGAAGCCCACCAGCGACAGCTTGATGTTGCGCCACGCGTGCTTGTAGAGCGTGGTCTCGCGCACCTCGCGGGCGAACGCCGGGTCGCTCTCGTAGAACTCCCGCTCGATGTCCTTGAGGATGCGCTCTTCGTCCTCGGAAAGCGGCAACTCGAACCCCTTCTGGCTCCGGCGGGAACGCCTGCGAGCCATCATCGCACACGACCCCGGGAGCGACAACGCGCGGAGG
>DASUEE010000338.1:0-6611 GCA_036275235.1 Acidimicrobiales bacterium
TCGACGCACGCCAGCACGAAGAGGTGCGTGTCGGCGCCGGTGCGGCACTCGACGGCGAGGCACTCCTCGTGGCCGTCGCGGTGGCGCAGCCAGACGGCGTGGCAGTGCTCGGTGTCGTCCTCGCAGTCCACGCAGGTCACGACGCCTCCGCGTACTCCTCGCGCAGGGCCGCGACGAGCTCGTCCTTGGTCATCTTCGAACGGCCGTCGACGCCGCGCTCCTGGGCGAGCTCGTACAGCTCGTCCTTCGACATCGAGTCGAGGTCGCCACCGGCGGCGGTGCGGTTCGACGCGGCCGGCGCGCCAGCCGTGCGCTTCTGCTTCGCCTCGGCGACGCTGGCCTCGAGCACCGCCATGAGGTCGGTGACCGACGCCTCGGGGGCCTCGGGCTCGGCGACCACGATGCGCTCGCCCTCGGCCTTCTTCGCCACCAGCTCCAGCACCCGCTCGCGGTAGGTGTCCTCGTACTTCGACGGGGCCCACTCGGCGGTGAGCGACTCGACCAGGCTCATCGCCGCAGCACGCTCGCGATCGGTGACCTCGACGCCCTCGTCGAGCACCTTCAGCTCGCGGATGGCCGACGGGCTGCGGACCTCGTCGCCGAAGCGCATCGTCTCGAGCACGAGCACGTCGTCGCCACCGGTGTCATCGGTGGCCACCCGGATGCACGCGAGGCTCTGCTTGTCCCGCATCACGAAGCGGGCGATGGCGACGCGCCCCGCCTCCTTCATCGCCTCTCGCAGCAGGGCGTACGGCTTCGCCGCCGCCTGGCCCGCCGGCGCCAGGTGGTAGGTCTTGTCGAAGTAGACCGGGTCGACGGCGTCGAGCTCGATGAAGTCCTCGATGTCGATCGTGCGGCTCTTGCCCGGCGCCACCGACTCGAGCTCCTCGGGCGTGACCAGCACGTGGCTGCCGTCCTCGAGCTCGTAGCCCTTCACGATCTGCTCGTACTCGACCTCCGTGCCGCTCTTCTCGGTGACGCGCTTGTACTTGATGCGCTCGCCGGACTCCGGCTCGAACTGGTGGAAGGAGACGGACCGGTCCTCGGTGGCGGAGAACAGCTTCACCGGGACGTTCACCAGCCCGAAGCTGATGCTCCCGGTCCAGATCGCTCGGGGCATGTCGCATCCATCCCCGCTCCGGTCCGCCCCGATGCCGGCCCTGCGGTCCCGGCCCGACACCTCGGTTCCTCGACCGAGCGGGCGCACCGAGCTGCTGGTCGATCCGCACGCCCCCTCGCTCGACTCGGCGCCGCTCGTCGCCGCGGGGCTCCTGCCCTGAGCCGGGTACCTTGCGCCGCCGTGGAGCTGCGAACCGACGACGTGACCCTGCACTACGAGGACGACGGCGACCCCGGCGCGCCGCCCGTGCTCCTCCTGCACGGCATCACCCAGAGCACGGCCACGTGGGGGTGGCTGGTGCCGCAGCTGGCCGACCGCCACCGCGTCGTCCGCCTCGACTTCCGGGGTCACGGCAGGTCGGGCCGGACGCCCGGCGCCTACCGGTTGCCGGGGTACGTCGCCGACGCCACCGCCATCTGCGAGCAGGTGCTCGGCGCGCCTGCCGTGGTCGTCGGGCACTCGCTCGGCGGCGGCACGGCCGCGGGCCTCGCGCAGACCCGCCCGGACCTCGTGCGTGGCGTGGTCCTGGAGGACCCGGCGATCATGCCGGCGCCGTCCGGCGGCGACGTCGACGTGCGGGCCCTCGAGGGCAGCTCGCTCCTCGACGGCTTCCGGCTCATGCGCGAGTCCGTCCCCCGCCTCCAGGCGTCGGGCATCTCGCCGTCCGACCTGGCCGAGGCGATGCGCTCCGCACCGAGCCCCTCCGGCCCCACGTTCGGCGAGCTCGTCACCGACGACGCCCTCCACGCCATGGCCGAGGGGATGCTCCAGCTCGATGCGTCGGTCCTCGACCCGGTCTTCGACGGCTCCTCCGGGCAGGTGTTCGACCCGTCGTCACCGCTGACGGTCCCCGGCATCGCCATCGTCGGGGATCCCGCGCTGCCGGACACGCTCGTGCGCGACGCCGACGTGCAGCGCCTCGCCCAGCACAGCCCGCAGCTCGAGGTTCGGGTGGCCGACGGCTGCGGTCACCTCATCCACGACTCCCGCGAGCACCGGGCGATGGTCGCCGCCGCCGTCGAGGACCTCCTCGCCGCCCTGTAGCCCCCGCAAGATCCGTTCTGGGGTACGGATCCCCGCACATGCGAGGGGATCGGTACCCCAGAACGGGGTTTCGGGGTGCTGTCAGCAGCCCTGGATATCGTCACCGTCACGTCGGGTGGCCGGTCCACGTCGCCCCTTCTCCGCTCCCGCGAGGGAGCCGTCGAGGGAGGCCGTCGTGCTGCCCGAACCCGTCGTCCACCGACTCCGCCGCCAGCGCGGGCTGGTCGCCACCCACCAGCTGCGGGCGCTCCCACCCGCCGAGCGTCGCCGCCTGCTCGAGCGCGAGCCGGAGCTGGAGCGGGTGACGCCACGAGTCCTGCGCCACCGGGTCGCCGAGCGGTCGCGGGAGCAGCACCTCCTGGCGTCCGTGCTCGACGCCGGTCCCGGGGCCGGGCTGTGGGGGAAGAGCGGTGCTGCGTGGTGGGGGTTCGGACGCTTCCGTTCCACGCGGCCACACGTCGGCATCCCGAGGACGGTGGTCCGGGGGCCACGGCTGGGTCAGGTGCACCGCGTGCGCCACCTCGGTCCCTCGGCGATGACCACCCACCTCGACATCCCGATCGGCCGGCCGGAGGAGATCGTCCTGTGGCTGGCGGGGATGTGGACGCACCGGTGGGGTCCGGGCGGGTTCGACATCGCCGTGCAGCGGACGGCGAGCACCCTCGACCACGCCTGGCGCAACCGGTTGATCGACGGCCACCGCATCCACGCTCTCTGCGAGCAGAGCGGCGGGCGCGGGCGGTCCGGGATCGTCGTCTTCCGGGAGGTGCTCCGGACCCGGCCGCCCGACTACCAGCCGGCCGGCTCGGTGCTCGAGGAGCGCTTCGAGTCGACGCTGCCGGTCGATCTCCGCCGCCGGCTCCAGCGGCAGGTGGCGGTCGGCGGCGACGACGGACGCATCGGGGTCGTCGACTACCGGCATCTGCAGCGTGCGCTGGTCCTGGAGATCAACGGGGAGGCCGTCCACTCACCGATCACGACCCGGGAGCAGGACGCCGAGCGCTACGCCGCGCTCGTGGCCGCAGGCTTCGAGGTCATGGTCGTGTGGGAGTACGACGTGTTCCACCAGCCGCACCGGATCGTCGAGGCACTGCGGCAGGTGGAGGCGAGCCCGTTCGAACCGCGGGTGATCCGGCCGACGCGTGCGCCGTGGGAGTCCTGGTGATCGTTCTGGGGTACCGATCCCCGCGCATACGCGGGAATCGGTACCCCAGAACGGGTTGGGGAACGGGCCGGGTCAGGAGGCGGGTTCGATGCGCCAGCGGTGGGTGGGCTCGAGCTGGTACGGCTTCGACCGGGGGCGGTCGATGGTGAGCGCCAGCGACTCCGGGCCGTAGCACGAGCCGACGGAGCCGGCGCGCTCGTCGATCGCCGTGCCGAGGCTGCCCTCGAGCAGGCCGCCGATCACCGACGGGAGGCTGTCGGCGTCCTCGAGCACCCAGGAGTGCAGGCCCTTCTCGACCCGCACCAGCGTGCCGCCGGCCGCCTCGGCGGCCTGGCGGGCGTTCATGAACCAGATGGCGAGGTCGCGGTCGCCGTGCAGGACGAACACCGGCACGCCGGCCTCGCCCAGGCTGCGCAGCGTGTCCAGGGAGCCCTTGGCATTGGTGGTGGCCCAAAGCGCAGCGGGCATCGACGGCAGCTCGCGCATGCGCTGGGCGATCGACGGCGCGGCGAGCCGGGCGAGCGCGCCCATCTGCTTGCGGCCCTGCACGGCGCTCACCGCCGTGTCCGCCAGGAGCAGGCCGATGCCGAGCGGCCAGAGGAACGGGACGAAGCGGCTGGCGCCGGTGAGATCGTCCCAGAGGCCGCCGATGGCGGCGTTGATCGGGAGCACGGCGAGGGCCCGCTCGGGCCGCCGGGCGGCGAGGTCGACCACGATGCGCCCGCCCATCGAGTGCCCGACGAGCACGGCCTTCTCGATGCCCAGGTGGTCGAGGACCTGGTCGTGCAGGTCGACGTAGGCGTCCCACGACCAGCCCTTGCGACCGAGGCCGCCGGTGCGACCGTGGCCGGCGCTGTCGACGGCGATCACCTTGAAGCCGGCGCCGGCGAGGCGCCGGAGCGTGCGGGCGTAGAGCATCCCCTCGGCGATCACGCCGTGCACCATCACCAGCGGTACGCCCTCGCCGCAGACCGACAGCCCGATGCGGTGCCCGTCGTCGAGGACGAGCGAGCGGCGCCGGAGCCGAGGCGGCTTGGTGGTCGTGGCCTCCGCGATCGCGGCCATCTCGGTGCGCACCATCGCGTCGGTCATCACCTGACGGTACCGTCAGGAGGGCGCGACGGGGTCGACCGGCGACCCTGCGAGCTCAGACCGCGAGGTCGGCCATCAGGCCGAACAGCGTGGTCACGTCGGTGGACGGCCGACCGGGTTCGAGCTCGCGGTAGACGCTGTCGACGTTCACTGCGATGCGCTCGCGGTCGACCCAGCCGGCGAACTCGCCGAGGGCGATGTCGTGCACCGCCTCGTCGAGGGCCATGCCGGCGGCGTGGCGCGCCCGGGCCTGCTCGTCGACGAAGACCAGGTACTCCCGCATTCGCCGCACGCCTCCGGCATCGGTCACCGGACCGTGCCCCGGCACCACGACCTCGGGTTGCAGCTCGTCGGCGATCAGGTCGCAGGCGGCGATCCAGCGCGAGATCGGTCCGGCCCACATGATCGGCGTGCCCTCGATGAAGCAGATGTCGCCCGTGAAGACCGTGGACGCCGAGGGCACGTGGGCGATGCAGTCACCGGCGGTGTGCGCCGGCCCCACCTCCACCAGCTCCACCGCGGTGCCGGCCACGTCGATCGTGCGGCGCCCGGTGAACGTCGACGTCGGCGGCGTGAGCGTGATGCCCCGGAACTCGAAGGGACCGAAGATCCGGGCGAGGTACCGGCCCGTGTCGCCGAGGTCGCCCCGCTCGCCGGCCTCGACCATCGACGCCAGCAGCTCGGGCGGTGTGTGGCCCATCTCCTCGGCGCACGCCTCGGTGGCGACGATCTCGGCGCCCGCGACCAGCTCGTTGCCGTAGCAGTGGTCGCCGTTGGCATGCGTGTTCACCAGCGTGCCGATGGGGTTGGGGGCGGTGAGCGGCGCGAACCCGTCGAGCATCTCCCGCGTCAGGCGCAGGTCGAACAGCGTGTCGACGAGGAGGCTCGCGCCCTCGCCCACGACCAGCCCGGCGTTCGACCAGCCCCAGCTGCCGTCGGGCTGCAGCCACGCGTGGCACCCGCCGCCGACGTCGACCCGCCCCCGTGCGAAGGCTCCCATGCGGCGAACGTACCGCCGTGCTCAGGGGTGCCGCTGCTCGATCGTGGTGAGGAGCGCGCGGTGCTCGGCATCGGTGACCTCGCCGCGCTCTCGCGCGTCGTCGACCGCCGTCACCAGGTCGGGGACGTCGGTGCGCACGACCGCCAGCGTGGTGCCGGCGGTGCCGGTGATGTCGAGGGGGAGGAACGCGAGGCGCACGAAGTGCGGAGGCAGCACGCCGCCCGGCAGGACGAGGACGCCGCGCAGCGTCGACCCGCCCGCCTGCTGCTCGGCGTGCAGCGCCCGACGGAACCCGTCGTGGTCGAAGAGGTCGCGCACCACCAGGTCGCCGTTCGGGGCCCGCAGCTCGGCCACCAGCGGCGCATCGAGCAGCGACCGGTCGAAGCCGGGGACGTCGTCGTCGAAGAGCACCTGCACGACCGTGTGCTCCTCGCCGTCGATGCCCATGCCGCGCACGTCGACCCCGAGGATCCCCCGTTCCGACGCCGGTGACCCCGGCGCGGTCTCGATCCGCCCGGGGGCGCCGATGAGCTCGAGTCGCAGCAGGTCGGTGGTCTCGGGCACGACCCCATGCAACCCGGCCGAGGCCCGGGCCCTGAAGTCCGGCACGCCGACCCGCCCCGTAGCGTGCTCGCCGGTGCTGCTGGCCACCCGCGAGATCGCCCGGTCGAAGGTCCGCTTCGGCCTGCTCGCCGGCGCCGTCGGGCTGCTCGTCTTCCTGATCCTGTTCCAGCAGGCCCTGTTCGGCGGTCTGGTCCAGGGCTTCATCGGGGCGATCGAGAACCAGGACGCACCGGTGCTGGTGTACGGCGACCAGGCCCGCCGCAACATCGAGGGCAGCTTCCTGCGACCCGAACAGGTCGAGGCGGTCGGCGGCGTCGACGGCGTGGCGGAGCGGCGGTGCGCCCGGCGGGCGGCGTCGACGTCGACGAGATCACCGATCGGATCGACGACCAGGTCGACGGCGTCGAGGCCCTCACCAACACCGAAGCGGTGGAGACCAGCCCCGGCGTGTCGTCGGTGAACCAGTCGTTCCAGATCATCCTCGCCCTCGCCTTCGGCGTGGTGACCCTGGTGGTCGCCTTCTTCTTCCTGATCCTCACCGTGCAGAAGGCCAAGCCGCTCACGCTGCTGCGGGCCGTGGGCGCGCCCACCTCGTACCTGGTGCGCAACCTCATCGTGCAGATCGT
>DASUEE010000339.1:0-2838 GCA_036275235.1 Acidimicrobiales bacterium
CGCACCTTCGGGTGCCAGATGAACGAGCACGACTCCGAGCGCATCGCCGGGCTGCTCGAGGCCGACGGCCTGCGTCCTGCCACGGACGGCGAGCAGCCCGACGTGATGGTCCTCAACACCTGCTGCATCCGCGAGAACGCCGACAACAAGCTCTACGGCAACCTCGGGCACCTGAAGTCGGTGAAGGACGCCAATCCCGGGATGGAGATCGTCGTCGCCGGCTGCCTCGCCCAGAAGGACCGCGACCTCATCCAGCAGCGGGCGCCGCACGTCGACGTCGTCGTCGGCACGCACAACGTCGGCCGCACGGTCGAGCTGCTCCACACCGCTCGTGAGCACGGCCCGATCACCGAGGTCCTCGAGGCCGTCGACGAGGACCACGCCGCCTTCCCCAGCGCCCTGCCCACCAAGCGCGAGCTGCCGTACGCCGCCTGGGTCACGATCCAGATCGGCTGCGACAACAGCTGCGCCTTCTGCATCGTGCCGGCCGTGCGGGGTCCCGAGATCAGCCGCCCCGTGGAGGACATCATCGCCGAGGTCGAGCGGCTGGCGGCCGACGGCGTCACCGAGGTCACCCTCCTCGGCCAGAACGTGAACTCGTACGGCCGCGACCTCACCCTCGCCGCCCGCCGAACCGGCGAGCAGGTGCGCATCCGCCCGCTCTTCGCCGACCTGCTCGCGGCCGCCGCCGGGGTCGACGGCATCCGCCGCGTCCGCTACACGAGCCCGCACCCCAAGGACCTGCGCCCCGAGACCATCGCGGCGATGGCCGAGCACCCCGAGGTCTGCAACCACCTCCACCTCCCGCTGCAGTCCGGCTCCGACCGCATCCTCGCCGCCATGCACCGGGGGTACACGGCCGAGCGCTACCTCGAGCGACTGCGTGCCGCCCGGGTCGCGGTGGAGGACCTCGCCGTCACCACCGACGTGATCGTCGGCTTCCCGGGCGAGACCGCCGCCGACTTCGAGGCCACCCTCGAGGTCGTCGCCGAGGCCGGCTACGACTCCGCCTACACGTTCATCTTCTCGCCCCGCCCCGGCACCGAAGCCGCCGAGCTCGTCGACCGCTTCGTCGACCCCGCCGTCGCCGGCGCCCGCTACGAGCGGCTCCGCGCCGTCGTCGAGCGGTCGGGCCGCCGCACCCACGAGGCCCGCATCGGTCGCGTCGAGGAGGTGCTGGTCGAGGGTCCGAGCCGCACGAACGACGCCGTCCTCACCGGCCGGACCGCGCAGAACAAGCTGGTGCACTTCCCGTCGCCGCAGCCGATCCGCGCCGGCTCCTACGCCCTCGTCGAGGTCACGGGCGCCGCGTCGCACCACCTGTCGGGCGAGCTGCGCGAGGTCGTCCACGTGGCGGCGCACCGCACCCGGATCCCCGTCGCCGCCGGCTGAGCGTTGGCCGGGCACGCCGCGCTCGTCGGCGCCACCGCCTCGGGCAAGTCCGCCATCGCGCTCGCCCTCGCCCGGGCCGATCCGTCCTGGGAGCTGGTCACGGTCGACTCCATGCAGGTGTACCGTGGCATGGACGTCGGCACGGCCAAGCCGAGCCCGGCCGAGCAGGCCGAGGTGCGTCACCACCTCCTCGACGTCGCCGACCCGTGGGAGGACTACGACGTCGCCCGCTACCAGGCCGACGCCCGGGCGGCCATCGCCGACATCGAGGCGCGCGGCAAGCGGGCGCTGCTCGTGGGCGGCACCGCGCTCTACCTGCGGGCGGTGGTCGACGACCTCCGCCTGCCGGGCCAGTTCCCCGACGTGCGCGCCGAGCTCGACGCGGACGCCGACACGGCGGCCCTCCACGCCCGCCTCGCCGAGCTCGATCCGGTGGCGGCCGGCCGCATGGAGCCCACGAACCGCCGGCGCGTCGTCCGTGCGCTCGAGGTGACGCTCGGCAGCGGGCAGCCGTTCTCCTCCTACGGCCCCGGCCTCGACGAGCACCTGCCGACGCCCTTCTGCCTCGTGGCGCTCCGGCGCCCGTGGCCCGAGCTCGACCAGCGGATCCACGCCCGCTACGACCGGCAGCTCGTCGATGGCTTCCTCGAGGAGGTCCGACGGCTCGCCACGGCCGAGCGCCCCTGGTCGCGCACCGCGGCGCAGGCACTGGGCTACAAGGAGCTGGCCGCCCACGTGGCGGGGGAGTGCGGGCTCGACGAGGCGCTCGAGCTCGCCCGCACCCGGACCCGGCGCTTCGCCCGGCGCCAGGAGAAGTGGTTCCGGCGGGATCCCCGGATCGCCTGGGTCGACGTCGGGGGCGACCCCCTCGACGTCGTGGAACCGGTGCGGCGCCTGCTCGGCGCCACGGCAGACTGAGGGCGGATGAAGCTCACGAAGCACCACGGCCTGGGCAACGACTTCCTCGTCCTGCTCGACCTCGACGACCGCCAGCCCCTCGACGAGGACATCGCCGTCGCCGTGTGCGACCGGCATCGCGGCGTGGGCGCCGACGGCCTGATCCGGGTCACGGCCGGCGACGGCGGGCGGGTCCGCATGGAGCTGCGCAACGGCGACGGCTCTCGCGCCGAGATGAGCGGCAACGGGATCTCCTGCCTCGCGCAGGCCGTGGTGCGCGCCGGCCTCGCCGGTGACGGCGTGGTGGAGGTCGACACCGACGCCGGTCCCCGCACCGTCACGGTCGTGGAGGTCCAGGCGCCCCACCGCCATCGCATGCGGGTGGCGATGGGCGAGCCCGCCCTCGGCGACGAGCTGCCCGAGTGGCTCGACGAGCGCATCGTGCGAGCGGTCGAGGTCGACATGGGCAACCCGCACGTGGTGCTCCACGTGGCCGACCCCGACGACGTCCCCGACCTCGTGGACATCGGGCAGCGCATCAACGAGGCG
>DASUEE010000340.1:0-2199 GCA_036275235.1 Acidimicrobiales bacterium
GGCCGCACCTGGGTGGCCGTCGCCCCGCCCGGCAGCGCCGAAGCCCGCTAGTACCGAAGCCCGCTCGCACCGAAGCCGGTTCGCACCGAAGCCGGTTCGCACCGAAGCCGGTTCGCGCCGAAGCCGGTTCGCGCCGAAGCCCGTCGCGCCGAAGCCCGTCGGCGCCGGACCCGGCCCCGCCGGCCGGCGTCGCGCGAGGGGCCGTGGCGCGCCCGGGCGGCGCCCGCCTACGGTCCCGCGCTCCAGCACCCCACGCAGCGAGGGATCCCCCATGACCGACGCCCCCACCTACGGCTTCGACACGATGCTCCTGCACGCCGGCACCGAGCCCGACCCGGCCACGGGCGCCGTGCAGGTGCCGATCTACCAGAGCACGTCGTTCGCGTTCCGCGACGCCGACCACGCCGCCAAGCTGTTCAACCTCGAGGAGGTGGGCTTCATCTACTCGCGGCTCACCAACCCCACGGTCTGGGCGTTGCAGAACCGGATGGCGGCGCTCGAGGGTGGCGCCGGCGCGGTGGCGTGCTCGTCGGGCCACGCCGCCCAGATCATGTCGCTGTTCCCGCTGATGGCGCCGGGGCGCAACGTCGTCGTGTCGACCCGCCTCTACGGCGGCTCGATCACCCAGTTCTCCCAGACCATCAAGCGCTTCGGGTGGTCCGCCACGTTCGTCGACTTCGACGACGTCGATGCCGTCCGGGCCGCCTGCGACGACGACACCCGCGCCATCTTCTGCGAGTCGATCGCCAACCCGGGCGGCTACATCACCGACCTGCCCGCCATCGCCGCCGTGGCCGACGAGGTGGGCGTGCCGCTCATCGTCGACAACACCTCGGCCACGCCGTACCTGTGCCGGCCCATCGAGCACGGCGCCACGCTCGTCGTGAACTCGACCACGAAGTACCTCACCGGCAACGGCACGGTCACCGGTGGCGTCATCGTCGACTCCGGGCAGTTCGACTGGATGGCGTCCGACAAGTTCCCGTCGCTGTCGCAGCCCGAGCCCGCCTACCACGGCCTCGTGTTCGCGGAGGCCCTCGGCCCCATGGCGTTCACCTTCCACGGCATCGCGGTCGGCCTGCGCGACCTCGGCATGACGATGAACCCGCAGGGCGCGCACTACACGCTCCTCGGCATCGAGACGCTGAGCCTGCGCATGAAGAAGCACGTCGCCAACGCCGTCGAGGTCGCCACCTGGCTCGAGGGCAACGAGCACGTGGCGTCGGTGACCTACGCCGGCCTCCCCTCCTCGCCGTACCACGACCGCATGGCCCGCATCTGCCCGAACGGCGCCGGCGCCCTGTTCACCATCGCCCTCGAGGGCGGCTACGACGCCTGCGTGAAGTTCGTCGACGCCCTGCAGCTGTTCACCCACGTGGCGAACCTCGGCGACACCCGCTCACTGGTGATCCACCCGGCATCCACCACGCACCGCCAGCTCACCCCCGAGCAGCTCGAGGCCGCCGGCGCCCCGGCCGACGTCGTGCGGCTGTCCATCGGCATCGAGGACCCCGCCGACCTCATCGCCGACCTCGACCAGGCCCTCGCCGCCGCCCACGCCTGAAGCCGGGCTCACACCGGCTCGACGGTGAGCCGCCGGGACCGGCGCTCGCTGCGGAGCGCGTCGGCCGCCAGGATCGTCAGCGCGATCCACACCAGCGCGAAGCCGGTGAGCCGGGCCGGTGGCAGGTCCTCGCCCAGGATCGCCACACCGCAGACCAGCTGCATGGTGGGCGTCACGTACTGGAGCAGCCCGAGCGTCGACAGCGGGATGCGGGTGGCGGCGGTGGCGAAGAGCAGGAGCGGCACGGCGGTGATCACGCCGAGGCCGGCGAGCAGGACGTCGCGCCCGGTGGAGCCGTTCGTGAACGACAGCTCACCCTCGATGGCGAAGGCCGCCAGACCCACGACGGCGACCGGAGCGAGCACGGCCGTCTCGACCGCCAGCGACGTGAGGGCCGCCGCGCCGGCGTCCTTCTTCAGGTAGCCGTACATGCCGAAGGACGCGGCGAGCACCAGGGCCACCCACGGCACGCGACCGGCAGCGGCGGTCAGCACCACCACGGAGCCGACTCCGAAGGCCAGCGCCACCCGCTGCGCCCGACGGAGCCGCTCGTGGAGGACCAGGACGCCGAGGGCCACCGTGAACAGCGGGTTCACGTAGTAGCCGAGGGCGGCGTCGACCACGTGGCCGCTGTT
>DASUEE010000341.1:0-2656 GCA_036275235.1 Acidimicrobiales bacterium
TGAACAGGGCGTCGTGGGCGGTGGTGAAGGTCTCGGCGAACCCGCCGGCCTGCTCCCAGCCGAGTGTCGCCGGCACCGGCAGGAGGTGGCGCTCGTGGACCACGGCGAGCTCGGCCATGCCGCCGCCGCCCACCACGGCCATGACCCGATCGCCCTGGGCGAACCCGGTGACGCCCGGCCCGAGGCCGACGACCTCGCCCGCCAGCTCGAGGCCCGGGATGTCGGCCGGGCTGCCCGGCGGCGCTGGGTAGAAGCCCATCACCTGGAGGCGGTCGGCCGAGTTGATGCCGGCGGCGCGGACCCGGACCAGGACCTCACCCGCGCCCGGGGCGGGGTCGGGGTGCTCGTCCCAGTGGATGGCCTGGTCGCGGATCGTGACCGCGCGCACCTCGGTGCTAGCCCCGCTGGTCGATCGCCACGTAGTCGCGCACGTCCGGGCCGACGTAGAGCTGGCGGGGACGGGCGATGCGCTGGTCCTGCTCGAGCAGCTCGTGCCAGTGGGCCAGCCACCCGGCGGTGCGGGGGATGGCGAAGAGCACGGTGAACATCGCCATCGGGAAGCCCATGGCCTGGTAGATGAGCCCCGAGTAGAAGTCGACGTTCGGGTAGAGCTTCCGCGAGATGAAGTAGTCGTCGGAGAGCGCCACCTCCTCGAGCTTCAGGGCGATGTCGAGGAGCGGGTTCTTGCCCGTGACCTCGAACACCTCGTCCGCCGTCTGCTTGATGATCTGGGCCCGGGGGTCGTAGTTCTTGTACACCCGGTGGCCGAAGCCCTGGAGCCGGCCCTGGCCCTGCTTCACCGACTCCACGAACGCAGGCACGTTGTCGATGCTGCCGATCTGGGTGAGCATCTTGATCACGGCCTCGTTGGCGCCGCCGTGGCGGGGTCCGTAGAGGCCGGCGGCCGCCGCCGCGGTGGCCGAGTACGGGTCGGCGTGCGACGAGCCCACCACCCGCATGGCCGTCGTGCCGCAGTTCTGCTCGTGGTCGGCGTGGAGGATGAACAGCACGTCGAGCGCCTTGGCCAGGGCCGGGTTGGCGTCGTAGCGGGGCTCGGCCACCTTCCACATCATCGACAGGAAGTTGGCGGTGAACCCGAGGCTGTTGTCCGGGTACACGAACGGCATGCCGACGCTGAACCGGTGGCAGGCGGCGGCCAGCGTGGGCATCTTGGCGATGAGGCGCACGATCTGCTTGTGCCGTACCTCCTCGTCCATGATGTCCTTGGCGTTGTCGTAGTAGGTCGACAGCGCGGCCACGGCCGACACGAGCATCCCCATCGGATGGGCGTCGTAGTGGAAGCCCTCCAGGAACCGCTTCCGGACGGACTCGTGGATGAAGGTGTGGTACGTGATCTCGTGCGTCCACGCGGCGAGCTGCTCCTCCGTGGGCAGCTCCCCGTAGATGAGCAGGTAGGCGACCTCGAGGTAGGTGGAGTGCTCGGCCAGCTGCTCGATCGGGTAGCCGCGGTAGCGCAGGATGCCGTTGTCGCCGTCGATCTCGGTGATCGCGCTGCGCGTGGCGGCCGTGGCCGTGAAGGCCTCGTCCTCGAACCAGATCCCGGGGAGGAGCTTCGTCCACGGGCCCGAGCTCACCCCACCGTGCTCGATGGGGATCTCGACGGATTCCCCCGTGCGGTTGTCGGTGATCGTGATGGACTCGGCCACAGGTCGTGCCCCTTGTGTGTCGTGGATGGTCTCGTGGGTGGTCTCGGAACCGGTTGCGGAGACTAGGCGTTGCGCCGAGGCACGTCGACGCCGGGATGGCGGGGTGCCTCGGCGGCGACGAGCTCCTGGAGGACGTCGCGCGTCGCCCGTGCCGGCGCGGCCAACCGCCCGCTCCGACGCCGTGCGAGACCGACCTCGCGGTGGCGCAGCTCGGGCACGTGGACCCGGACCCAGTCGCCCGGCGGCTCCTCGAGCGTGGCGGTGATGGGCAGGATGGCCGGCCCGAAGCCGCGGAACGCGAGCGACGCCACGAGGGTCATGCCGTCCACCTCCGCGAGCGGCTGCAGCTCGACGTGGGCGTCGGTCGCCGCCCGGTCGAGCTCGTCGCGGAACGCGGTCCCACGCGGTTCCAGCACGAGGCGGTGCCCGGCGAGCTCGGCGAGCGGCACCTCGTCGCGCCTGGCCAGCGGGTGGTCCTCGGGAACCACGAGGATCCGCTCCTCCACGAACAGGGGCTCCACCCCCACCTCCGGGTCGGCCACCGGCAGGTTCAGGACCGCCAGGTCGAGCGAGCCGTCGAGCAGCTGGGGGAGCAGGGAGGTGGTGGTCGCGTCCACGATCACCACGTCGATGCCGGGGTGGCGCTCGCGCATGCTCGACAGGAGGCTGGGGACGAGCCAGCGCCCGATCGAGCCGATCATGCCCACGCGGACGTTGCCCACGACCTCGGCGCGCAGGGCGGCCACGTCGCTGTGCAGGGCCTCGAGCTCGGCGCGGATGCGGCGGGCACGGGCCACGGCTGCCTCCCCCTCCTCGGTGAGACCGCCGGAGGATCGGTCGACCAGGGGCACGCCGAGCTCGCGCTCGAGGCGGGCGATGTGGGTCGACACGTTCGACTGCACCGTGTGGATGGCGCGGGCGGCGGCGGAGAACGACCCGTGCTCGGCCACGGCGAGCAGGGCGGTCAGCTGGCGGAGCTCCATGCCATC
>DASUEE010000342.1:0-10296 GCA_036275235.1 Acidimicrobiales bacterium
CCCGTGGAGCACCACATGAGCGAACCGACACCCAGCCCGCAGGACCGCCTCCAGGTCACGCTCGAAGAGGGCGATCGCCCCACGTTCGTGCTCGCCGGCGACCTCGACCCCCACACCTCGCCCTACCTGCAGTCGCGCATCGACGAGGCCCTCGGCGAGGACACGAGCACCGCGGTCCTCGACGTGAGCGAGGTGAGCTTCGTCGACTCCGCCGGGCTGCGTGTGATCGCCGACACCCACCGACGCCTCATGGGAAGCGGGGGTGGCCTCGTGCTGCGCAACCCGTCCAAGGGGCTGGAGAAGCTCCTGTCGGTGACGGGCCTCTCCGACCACGTCACCATCGAGCGCTGAGGTGCCGGGCGCGGCGTCCCCCGTCGCGCCCGGTGGCGCGGCCTGCGCCGGCCGCTCAGATGGCCGTGGTGCAGCGGATGATCAGCAGGTCGCCCTCGACGTCGACGTGCACGTCGTCGACGAAGGCCGACACGAGCAGCAGCCCACGCCCGCCGGTGCGGAGGGGGTCCTCGAGGTCCCAGTCGGCGTCGGGGATGGTGACCTTCTCGACGTGGTTGGCGACCTCGAGCACCACGGTGCGGTCGCCGTCGTCCTCCTCGAGCCAGGCAGAGACCGTGGCCGCGTCCCGGCCGCCGGGCGTGCCCCGCACGGCGTTGGCACCGAGCTCGCTGATCACCACGGCCAGGTCCTCGATCTTCTCCTCCGACGCCGTGACCTCGGCCAGCCAACCGGCGAACTCCTCGCGGACCGTGGCGAGCGCGCTGAGCGACGCCATCGGTCGGCTGGAGAAGCGGCGGGTGGATGGTTGCACGGACATCTCAGATCGGTCGGCCTCGTACCCGACCCCCCAGCACTGTAGAACGGGAGCACCATGCCTCACCTGCCCAGCCGAGCGACGGCCCAGCTGACCGTCCCGGCCACCACCGCGTACCTCCGCCACGTGCGGATCCTCGCCGCCACGATCGCCGACGACTGCGCGTTCGACGTGGAGGCCATCGAGTCCCTCCGCGTCGCCGTCGACGAGCTCTGCGCCCTCGCCATGGCCGACGCCACCGACGACGCCGAGCTCACGATCTCCATCACCACCACGGGCAAGTCCGTCGAGCTCGACGGCCGCTGCGCGCCCGTCACCGAGGAGCCCGTCCTCGACCCCATCGCCGAGCAGCTCCTGCGGGCCGGCTCGACCCACCACGCGCTGCGGCTCGACGGCGACACCGTGCACCTGGAGCTGCGGGCCGAGCGCACGCCCGTCGGCGTCGACGGTGGCAGCTGAGCCCGAGGGCCGCTTCGTCGAGTACCGATCGACGCGGTCCCGCCGCCTCCGCAACCGCCTGGTCGAGGACAACCTCGAGCTGGTCGAGTACTACGTCACCCGCTACGGCAAGGGCCACATGGAGGCCGACGACGTCCGCCAGCAGGCCCTCATGGCCCTGATCAAGGCGGTCGAGCGCTTCGACCCCGAGGTCGGCGTGACGTTCAAGACCTTCGCCAACCGCACCATCGAGGGCGAGCTCAAGCGACTCCTGCGCGACAAGGGCTGGTCGGTGCGCCCGCCGCGCAGCCTCCAGGAGCTGGCCGTGCAGGCCCGCCGCCTCGAGCCCGAGCTCACCCAGGAGCTGGGCCGGGCACCCCGGGTCCAGGAGCTGGCCGACCGGCTCGAGGAGTCCACCGACCGCGTGCTCGAGGCGCTCTCCGCCGGCGCGTCGTACCGGGCCGACAGCCTGGACGCCCCGATCGGTGACGGCACCACCACGAAGGGGGCGATGATCGCCGGCAGCGACGGCGACATGGCGCTCGTGGAGACCCGCATCGACGTCGAGCAGCTGCTCAGCGGCCTCGACGAGCGCGACCGGGCCATCATCGAGATGCGCTTCGTCCAGCGGCGCAGCCAGCAGGAGATCGCCGACGAGCTGGGCGTGTCCCAGTCGTACCTGTCCCGGCTGCTGCGCAAGACGCTCGCCCAGCTGCGCGAGCAGGCCGAGGAGCAGATGCGGGGCTGACCGCCCCGGATCAGCTGCGGGCGCGGTAGGAGGCCCGCGCCCCCATGTGCTCCTTGTTGAGCCGCTTGCCCAGGTGTAGGCCCTCCAGCAGGAACTCCACGGCCGCCGCCATCGCGGCCGCGGACTCGTCGCCGCCGGTGAGGCCCACGACCTGCGCCTTCAGCGCCGGCATCTCCTCGGCCAGCGCCGCCAGGGCAGCAGAGGAGACGTCGTCGCCGGCGTCGACCATCCGGCCGTCCTCGAAGGCGTCGACCACCTCGCGCAGCATGGCGGCGTCGGTGCGCTCGCGGAACACCGTCAGCACCGCGGACTTCACCAGGTGCTCGGCGATGGCCTCGTCGCGCCCGTCGTCGAGGGACTCGATCTCGATCTTGCCCATGGTGGAGGCGGCGAGGGCGTCCAGGTCGGAGACGCGGGGCACCACGACCTCCTCGCCGTGGCGCAGGGCCCGGCGGGCGGCGTTGGCGACGAGCACCTCGTGGTTCGACACGGTGAGGCGCACGGACACGCCGGAGCGCTGGTTCACGTGCGGCGACTGGCGGGCCAGGTGCGAGAGCGTGGCCACGATCTGGCTCATGTACTCGGGCATCGTCGCCTGCACGCCCTCGGCCTGCAGGGGTCGGGCCTCCTGGGCGGCGATGACCATCTCGGTCTCGATGTCGAGGGGGTAGTGGGTGCGGATCTGGCTGCCGAAGCGGTCCTTCAACGGCGTGATGATGCGGCCGCGGTTCGTGTAGTCCTCGGGGTTGGCCGAGGCGACGAGCATCACGTCGAGCGGCAGGCGGACCTTGTAGCCCCGGATCTGGACGTCGCGCTCCTCGAGCACGTTCAGCAGACCCACCTGGATGCGCTCGGACAGGTCGGGGAGCTCGTTGATGGCGAAGATGCCGCGGTTCGTGCGGGGGACGAGCCCGTAGTGCAGCGTCAGCTCGTCGGAGAGGTAGCGGCCCTCGGCGACCTTGATCGGGTCGACCTCGCCGATGAGGTCGGCGATGGACGTGTCGGGCGTGGCCAGCTTCTCGCCGAAGCGCTCGTCGCGGTGGACCCACTCGATCTCGGTGTCGTCGCCCATCTCGGCCACGAGGTCGCGGGCGTAGCGCGAGACCGGGTGGTACGGGTCGTCGTTGATCTCCGAGCCCTTCACGACCGGCATCCACTCGTCGAGCAGGCCGGTGAGGGAGCGGATCATGCGGGTCTTGGCCTGCCCCCGCTCGCCGAGGAACACGACGTCGTGACCGGCCAGCAGCGCGTTCTCGAGCTGGGGCATGACCGTGTCCTCGTAGCCCATCACGCCCTCGAAGAGCGCCTCGCCGGCCTTGATGCGGGCGACGGCGTTCTGGCGCACCTCGTCCTTCACCGGCCGGGACACCCAGCCGGACTCCCGGAGGGCGCCGAGGGTGGTGGGGAGCTCGCAGGGCTGGGCCATGGCTCGAACCTATCCGCCGCCCCCGCCACGCGGTCTGCGGCCCACCCCTAGGCTCCGGCGGCCATGGCACCGTTCGAGCAGTGGCGGGCGACCCCTGCCGACGAGGACCTGCGGCGCACGTTCGCCGACCCGGACCTCGACGACGCGGGCTGGGAAGCGCTGACGGTGCCGTCGCACTGGCGCTCGATCCCCGCCTTCGCCGACCTCGACGGTCCGCTGCTGCACCGCACCCGGTTCGAGCAGGCACCTGGCGCCCCGGACCGCCGCTGGTGGCTGCGCTTCGACGGGATCTTCTACCAGGGCGACGTCTTCCTCGACGGTGCCTACCTCGGCGACACCGAGGGCTACTTCTTCGCCCACGAGTTCGAGGTCACCACGCCGCTCCGCGAGCGCAGCGAGCACGTCCTCGCCGTGGAGGTCGGGTGCTCGCCGCAGACCGACCGCGCCCGCAAGCGCAACCTCACCGGCGTCTTCCAGCACTGGGACTGCCTGGACCCGGATTGGAACCCGGGTGGCATCTGGCGCCCGGTCACGCTCGAGCACAGCGGACCGGTGCGCATCCGGCACCTCGTCACCCGGTGCGTGGAGGCGTCGGCCGACCGCGCGGTGCTGGCACTGACCGCCACCCTCGACGCCGCTGCTGCCACCGAGGTCCACCTGCGCACCACCGTCGGCGGCGTCGACCACGGCACCGACCGCTCGCTCGCCGCCGGGCCGAACACCGTCGAGTGGCGCGTCACCGTCGACCGGCCCCGCCTGTGGTGGCCCCACGCCCTCGGCGAGGCGCACCTGGAGGACGTGACCGTCGAGGTGCGCCTCCGCGACGCCGCAGGGAGTGCGGTGTCGGACCGCCGCCGGTTCCGCACGGGGCTTCGGCAGGTGTCGATGCGGCGGTGGACCCTGTCGGTGAACGGCGAGCGGCTGTTCTGCAAGGGGACGAACCTGGGCCCGTCGCGCATGGCGCTCGGCGAGGCGACCCCCGAGGAGCTGGCCGCCGACATCGGGGCGGCCCGCGACGCGAACCTCGACCTCGTGCGGATCCACGGCCACGTGGCGCGCCCCGAGACCTACGACGCGGCCGACCGCGCCGGGATGCTGCTCTGGCAGGACATGCCGCTGCAGTGGGGCTACGCCCGCTCCGTGCGGTGGCAGGCGCAGCGCCAGGCCACGGAGATGGTGGCCCTCCTCGCCCACCACCCCTCGGTGGCCGTGTGGTGCGGGCACAACGAACCCCTCGCCATCGACGTCGACGCCGGCGACCTCGCCGACCCCCGCCGGCTGCGCCGGGTCGGGATGCGGTACCTGGCCGCCCAGCAGCTGCCGAGCTGGAACAAGACGGTGCTCGACCGGTCGGTGAAGCGCTCGATCGAGAAGGCCGACGGCACGCGCCCCGTGGTGAAGCACTCCGGCGTGCTGCCCCGCCTGCCCGCCTTCGACGGCACCGACAGCCACCTCTACTTCGGGTGGTACTGGGGCGACGAGCGCGACCTGCCGGGCCTGGCGCGCGCGGTGCCGAGCCTGGTCCGGTTCCCCACCGAGTTCGGTGCCCAGGCCGTGCCCGACGCCGACTCGTTCATGGGCGCCGACGCCTGGCCCGACCTCGACTGGGAGCGCCTGGGCCGCACCCACAACCTGCAGCTCGGGATCATGGACCGGCACGTGCCCCGCGACGGCCGCACCTACGAGGAGTGGAAGGACGCCACGCAGGCCCACCAGGCGCGGGTCGTGCGCCACCACGTGGAGGAGCTCCGCCGCCTCAAGTACCGGCCCACCGGCGGCTTCTGCCACTTCGCGTTCGCGGACGGCCACCCCGGGGTCACCTGGTCGGTCCTCGACCACGAGCGCCGGCCGAAGCAGGCGCACGCCGCGCTCGCCGAGGCCTGCCGCCCGGTGATCGTCGTGGCCGACCGCCTGCCCGAGCGCGTGGCGCCCGGCGACGCGCTCGCGCTCGACGTCCACGTCGTCTCCGACCGCCGCCTCGACCTCAGCGGCCGCATCGAGGCCGAGGTGTGCTGGGACGGCGGGGCCCACCGCTGGTCGTTCGAGGGGGACGTCCCCGCCGACTCCTGCGTCCGGGTCGGCACGGTCCAGCTCGAGGTCCCCGACGCCGCCGGCCGGTTGGTCCTCCGGTTGCACGGCCGCGTGGGCGACGACGTGGTGTCCCGCGACGACGAGACCGTGATCGAACCCCCTACGTGAAGCTGGCGGCGATGGCCTGCGCCTCGCTCCGCACCGACCGGCTCAGGTCGAACGCCGTGAACGGATCGATGTCGCCCATGCGCAGGTCGCCCTCCAGCTTCGGCAGCAGCTCGTTCGCGTCCGCCCGCCGGTCGTCCGGGAACCGGGAGAGCACCGCCAGCGCGTGGCCGGCCGCCAGGCAGCGCTGCCACTTCCCCGAGGTCGAGGTCAGCGGCTCGTGGTGGGTGGCGATCGCGTCGGCCAGCTCCGCGGGGAACCGCCAGGTGGCGAGCACCGTCCCGCCCACCGCCGCGTGGTCCATCCCGAAGGCCCGCTTCTCGAACAGGGCCGCCTGGCGGCTGTCCGGGGCACTGGCCCGCTGCTCGATCTCGCGGAACCCGGCGGGGTCGAGGCGGCAGAGCACGGCGGCGCCGAGGTCGTGGAGCAGTCCGAGGCTGAAGCCCTCGGGCCGGGGCACGCCGAGGCGGGCGGACGCCTGAGCGGCGCCGGCGGCGGACGCCGCCGCGTGGGCCCAGAAGTCATCAGGGACCACGGCGTCCTCCCCGAGCGCGCCGGCGGCGTGGGCGGCGGCGAGCGAGCGCACGGTCGCGAAGCCGAGGACGGTCACCGCGAAGTCGGACGACCGGACCCGCCCGGAGAGCCCGTAGAAGGCGGAGTTGGCGAGGCGCATCACCTGCGCGGTGAGCACCGGGTCGACGCTCACCGCTCGGGCGAGGTCCGGGGCGGACGACCTCGGGTCGTCGGCGACGTAGAGCACGCGCACCGCAGCCGCCTGCTGCGCCGGGAGGCGCTCGAGCTCGGCGAGCAGCCGGTGCTCGGTCAGCCGCTCGGTGGGGGCGATGGTCACGAGGGGGTCCCCCTGGTCTGGGTCGGGTCGGGCATCCGCAGCTGCCGGGCGGTGGGGAGCTGGTCGGCGGGCCCGGGCCGCGAGACCAGGTACCCCTGGACCAGCCGGCACCCGAGCCCGACGACGGCGTCGAGCTGCTCCACCGTCTCGACCCCCTCCGCGACGACTGCCCCACCGAGGGCCCGGGTCACGGAGACCACCGCCTCGATGATGGCGGCGACGGACGGGTTGTCGGCGTCGCCCACGAAGCTGCGCTCGATCTTCACGAGCGACACGGGGAAGCGGCGCAGGTACGCCAGGGACGAGTAGCCGGTGCCGAAGTCGTCGATGGCGAGCCGGACGCCGGTGGCCGACAGGCGGCCCAGCACCTCCTCCGCCGTCGCGACGTCGGTCATGAGCTGGCTCTCCGTGAGCTCCAGACAAAGGTCGCTCGGGACGAGGCCGTTGCCGGCGAGGGCCGTCGCCACCTGCTGCTCGAAGTCCGGGTGGGCCAGCTGGCTCGCCGCCAGGTTCACGCTGACGTACTGCGGGCGCCAGCCATCGGCGCGGTCGCGCCACGCCACCAGGTCGGCGCACGCACGGTGCAGGACGTAGGCGCCCAGCTCGTCGATGCAGCCGCTCGCCTCGGCCACCTCGATCACCTGGTCGGCCGGGAGCGCGCCGAGGAGCGGGTGCTCGTAGCGCAGCAGCGCCTCGGCGCCCGCGACGGTGAGGTCGGCAGGCCGCATGATCGGCTGGTACGCCACCCCCACCTCACCCTCGCTGAGCGCCCGGCGGAGGTCGGAGACGACGTCGAGGCGGTGCTCGATCCGGCGGCGGGCGCCGGCATCGAACAGCGCGGAGCGGGCCTTGCCGGCGGTCTTCGCCTGGTACATGGCGATGTCGGCGTCTCGGATCAGCGACTCGGTGTCGCGGTGCTCGGGCGTCGACACGAGGATCCCGGCGCTCGCGGTGACCCGCACCTGCCGGCTGCCGAGGTCGACCGGCTCACGGAGCACCGCCAGCAGCCGGTCGGCGATGTGGGCCGCCTCCGCCTCGGTCGAGGTCCCCGGGCAGAAGACGACGAACTCGTCCCCACCGAAGCGCGCCACCACGTCGCCGTCGCGCACGGTGGTGCGCAGCCGCTCCGCGACCTCCATCAGCAGCACGTCACCTGCGGCGTGGCCGAGGCTGTCGTTCACCAGCTTGAAGTCGTCGAGATCGAAGAACAGCAGGGACACCGCGCGCTCGGACGCATCGACGTGGCGGTGGATCCGCTCCCACAGCTCGGTCCGGTTGGGGAGCCCGGTGAGCGCGTCGTGGCGCGCCTGCCAGGCCAGCGCCGCCTCACGGGCCCGGGCGTCGGTGACGTCCTCGACGGACCCGACGAAGCTGCACTGCCGGTCGACCCCGACGAGGGGCACGAAGCGGGCCTCGAGGGTGCGCACGTCGCCGTCGGGCCGCAGGACGCGGAACGCCACGTCGGCGCGCTCGCCCGCCAGCACCCCGGCCACGGCGGCCAGCACCTGCACGCGGTCCTCGTCGACGATCGGGTCGAGCCAGCTGTCGCCCTCCAGCTCGTGCGCCGACCGCCCCCACACGCCGGCGAACCCGGGGTTCACGTAGGCGAGGCGGACCCCCACGTCGGACAGGAACACACCGATCGGGGCGTGATCGGCCAGCGCCCGGAAGCGGGCCTCGCTCGACCGCAGCGCCTCGTCGGCCCGCAGGCGCGCGGCGATCTCCCGCAGCCGCAGCACCCACGCCCCTTCGGGCACCGCCTGCAGGCGCGCCGTGACGCCCGACACCGCCACGGTCGACCCGTCGGCGCGCCGCAGCAGGAGCCGCTGGGGTCGGCCGTCGGCGAGGTCGGGCCCCAGGCGGGCCGGCACCGTGGCCGCATCCTCCTCGTCGAGCTCGACCAGGTCGATGTCGCCGACCGGCCGCCCGACCAGCTCGCCCGGGGCGAGCGAGCACATGACGTGGAGCGCGGGATTGGCCCACCGCAGGACGTCGTCGACGACGAGGGCGATGCCCTCGGCGCTGACCCACGCCGCCCGCTCGAGCAGCGGCGCGACGTCGATGTCGTCCTGTCGGCGCGAGGAGACCTCGCTCGAGCACACCACGTCCGTGTCCTTCCTCCCGTGGACCATCCGTGGCCCACGGACCCCCCATCGGCGGGGGCGACCCCGAGTTGAGCCGGGGAGGTCACGGTGCCCACCGCCGGGCCCATCTGCGGCTGCGACGATGATTGCCGCCGCCATCTCGACGAAAGGTACCCTCCGAGCCCATGCAGACCATGGAGCAGCCAGCCGCTGCAGGAGGTGCGGGCGCTGGCGTGGAGCCCGTGAACCGCCCACGACGCCCGGCCCCGTGGCCCGTGGCCTTCTACCGGTCGGCCGTCGGCAAGAAGTGGGTGATGGCCGTCACGGGCATCGTCCTCATGGGCTTCGTCTTCGGCCACATGGTCGGCAACCTCAAGATGTACCAGGGCGCCCACGCCCTCAACGTCTACGGCGAGACGCTGCGCGAGCTGCTCTACCCGCTCCTGCCCCGCACGCTCACCCTGTGGCTGATCCGCAGCATGCTGATCGCCGCCTTCGTGCTCCACATCCACGCCGCGGCCTCGCTGACCCTGATGAACCGGCGGGCGAACGCCGGCGGCTACAAGAGCAAGCGCGACTGGCAGGCCGCCAACGCCGCCAGCCGCTCGATGCGCATCACCGGCATCGTGATCCTGCTGTTCCTGGCCTGGCACCTCTCCGACTTCACGTGGGGCTTCGTGAACCCGGACTTCGTGCGGGGCGACGTGTACCGCAACGTCCAGGCCAGCCTCACCAACGCCGTGCCGGCCGCCATCTACGTGGTGGCCAACATCGCCCTCGGCATCCACCTGTTCCACGGCGCCTGGTCGATGTTCCAGAGCCTCGGCCTGAACAACCCCCGCTACAACAGCTGGCGGCGCGGGTTCGCCATGGGCTTCGCCGCCCTCATCACGGCCGGCAACCTCATGTTCCCGCTCACGATCGTCACCGGGGCGACGTCGGACGACGTGTGCTTCGAGGACGGCGACCGCATCGTCACCTGCGAGGAGGTGTTCGCCGACGCCCTGCGCGACGGCCGGCTCACCATCGAGCAGTACGACGACTTCGACGACGGCGAGCGTCTCGAGTACATCAAGGCCTACGAGCTCCAGCAGGAGATCGTCGTGGAGGAGGCAGGGCAGTGATCGGCAACCTCGACTCCGCGGTCCCCGCCGGGCCCATCGGCGAGAAGTGGACCCAGCACAAGTTCGACATGAAGCTCGTGGCACCGAACAACCGGCGCAAGTTCGACATCATCGTCGTGGGCACCGGCCTCGCCGGCGCCGCCGCCGCGGCCACGCTCGGCGAGCAGGGCTACAACGTCAAGGCGATCACGTACCACGACTCGCCACGGCGGGCGCACTCGATCGCCGCCCAGGGCGGCATCAACGCCGCCAAGAACTACAAGAACGACGGCGACTCCGTGTACCGCCTCTTCTACGACACGGTGAAGGGCGGCGACTACCGCTCCCGCGAGGCCAACGTGCACCGCCTCGCCGAGGTGTCGGTCGACATCATCGACCAGTGCGTCGCCCAGGGCGTGCCCTTCGCCCGCGAGTACGGCGGCCTGCTCGACAACCGCTCCTTCGGCGGCGCCCAGGTGTCGCGCACCTTCTACGCCCGGGGCCAGACCGGCCAGCAGCTCCTGCTCGGCGCCTACCAGGCGCTGATGAAGGAGGTGCACGCCGGCAGCGTCGAGCTGATCACCAAGACCGAGGTCCTCGACCTGGTGGTGAAGGACGGCGTGGC
>DASUEE010000343.1:0-31763 GCA_036275235.1 Acidimicrobiales bacterium
GCTCGGTCACCCCACGACGTGCCGTCCCAGCAGCGGACCCCCACCGGCGGCGCGGGCCCGAGGAAGGCCTCGACCAGACGTCCGACGACGTGTGCAGCTCCGTCCATCCCGGTCCACCCCCGGAGTTCGCGGTACTGCGCGAGAACGGTACCGGTTCAGCCCATCCAGCGGGACTGGCCGAAGCGGTAGCCGACGGAGCGGACCGTCTGGATCAGACCGGCGTGCTCCTCACCGAGCTTGGCCCGCAGCCGGCGGACGTGGACGTCGACGGTCCGGGCACCCCCGTAGTACTCGTAGCCCCAGACCCGCGAGAGCAGCGTCTCGCGCGTGAAGACCTTGCCCGGGTGCGAGGCGAGGAACTTCAGCAGCTCGTACTCCATGTACGTCAGGTCGAGCGGCTTCCCGGAGATGGCGGCCTGGTAGGTCTCGAGGTTGAGGGCGAGGTCGCCGTACTCCACGAGCTCCGGGCGCGCGCCGCGGCCGGTCTTGTGGAACAGGTGGCGCAGGCGCGCATCCATCTCCGGCGCCTGGAACGGCAGCACGCAGAAGTCGTCGAAGAGGTCCTCGCGCATGTCGAGCGTGGGCAGCTGCTCGGCGGAGACGACGAGCAGCACGGGCTCGAGGGGGATGTCGCCCTTGCGCAGCGCCCGGCACATCGCGAGGCCGCCCTCGGGGTTCGTCACCGCGACCACCACCGCGCCGGGCCAGCCGTCGGTGGGCTCCAGGCGCTCGATGTCGTCCTCGGTGGCGACCGCGGTCCACGGGTACCCGGCGAGGTCGAGTGCCTGGGACAGCACCGGTGGCGGTGGGTCCGGGTAGACCAGCAGCGGCTCCACCGGGACCTACCAGCTGCCCAGGTACCGGGTGAGCTCGAAGGGCGTGACCTGGGCCCGGTACAGGTCCCACTCCGCCCGCTTGTTGCGCAGGAACCACTCGAAGATGTGCTCGCCGAGCGCCTCGCGCACGACCTCCGAGCGCTCCATCTCGTCGATGGCCTCCGACAGCGACGCCGGCAGCGGCTCGATGCCCACGGCCGCCCGCTCGGCCGGCGACATCGTCCACACGTTCGCCTCGGCCTCCGGGGGCAGCTCGTAGCCCTCGTCGATGCCCTTCAGCCCGGCGGCGAGCAGGACCGAGAAGGCGAGGTAGGGGTTGCAGGCCGGGTCCGGGGCCCGGTACTCGAGCCGGGTCGAGCTGCTCTTGCCGGGCTTGGTCACCGGCACCCGCACGAGGGCAGAGCGGTTGTTGCGCCCCCACGACACGTGCACCGGCGCCTCGAACTGCGTCTGGCTCCCGACCCCGGAGCCCTGGATCAGCCGCTTGTAGCTGTTCACCAGCTGGTTGGTGACGGCGGTGAGCTCGCGGGCGTGGCGCAGCACGCCGGCCATGAACGCCTTGCCCACAGCCGAGAGCTGGTACGGGTCGGCGGGGTCGTGGAAGGCGTTCTCGTCGCCCTCGAAGAGCGAGATGTGCGTGTGCATCCCCGAGCCCTGGACCCCTTCCAGCGGCTTGGGCATGAAGGTGGCGTGGACGCCGGCCTGCATCGCGATCTCGCGCACGACCAGCCGCGCCGTCATCACGTTGTCGGCCATGGTGAGGGCGTCCGTGTAGCGGAGGTCGATCTCGTGCTGGCTCGGGCTGTCCTCGTGGAAGGAGTACTCCACCGGGATGCCGAGCGCCTCGAGCATGTGGATCGTCTTCTTGCGCAGGTCGTTGGCGACGTCGGTCGTGGTGAGGTCGAAGTACGAGCCCTCGTCGAGCGGGCGGGGGCCGCCTCGGTCGCGGAGGCTGCCGGCCTCGAAGTAGAAGAACTCGAGCTCGGGCGCCACGTAGAACGTGAACCCCTTGTCGCGCGCCGCGGCGAGGTTGCGCTTGAGCACCTGGCGCGGGTCGCCGGCGAAGGGCGTCCCGTCCAGGTCGGAGACGTCGCAGAACATCGCCGCCGAGGCGTCCTTCTCGTCGCCGGCGTGGCCCCACGGCAGGATCTCGAAGGTGGTGGGGTCGGGCAGGGCCAGCACGTCGGACTCCTGCACCCGGCTGAACCCGTCGATGGCCGACCCGTCGAAGTGCATGCCCTCGGAGAAGGCGTTCTCGAGCTCGGCGGGCGAGATGGCGAAGGACTTCAGCTGGCCGAGCACGTCGGTGAACCACAGGCGGATCAACCGCACGCCGCGCTCCTCGACGGTGCGCAGCACGTACTCCCGTTGCCGTTCCATCGCCGGGATGGTACGCACGCCCTGTCGGGGCGTCGACCGCCGAGACCGCCGTCCGCCGCCCCGTTCATCAAGCGTTCACATACGAGAAAACCCCGGAACACAGGTCACCCCTTGACTGAGGCGGTACCTCGCACCCCGACTTCCCGGAAGGCACCCAAGACCCGTGAGCATCAAGGCTGAGTACATCTGGATCGACGGCACCAAGCCGACGCCGCTGCTTCGCTCGAAGACCAAGATCCTGGCCGACGGGCAGGAGCCGCCGGTGTGGGGCTTCGACGGATCCTCCACCAACCAGGCCGAGGGCCACTCCTCGGACTGCGTGCTGAAGCCCGTCTTCGTCTGCCCCGACCCGATCCGGGGCGGTGACAACATCCTCGTGCTGAACGAGGTCCTCGACATCGACATGCAGCCCCACGCCTCCAACACCCGCGCCGCGTGCGCAGCGGCGGCCGAGAAGTACGCCGACCAGGACATGTGGTTCGGCATGGAGCAGGAGTACACGTTCCTCGAGGACGGGCACCCCCTCGGCTGGCCCCGTGGCGGCTTCCCCGGCCCGCAGGGCCCCTACTACTGCGGCGTCGGCGCCGACGAGGTCTACGGGCGCGAGATCGTCGAGGCCCACATGGACGCCTGCCTCGAGGCCGGGCTGAAGCTCTCCGGCATCAACGCCGAGGTGATGATGGGCCAGTGGGAGTTCCAGATCGGCCCCGCCGGCGTGGTGGAGGTCGGCGACCACATGTGGATCGCTCGCTGGCTCCTCTACCGCATCGCCGAGGACTTCGACGTGGCCGCCACCATCGACCCCAAGCCGATGCCCGGCGACTGGAACGGCGCCGGCTGCCACACGAACTTCTCCACCCAGGCCATGCGGGAGAGCTACGACGCCTGCATCGCCGCCGCCGAGGCGCTGGGCAAGAACCACGACGAGCACATCCGCAACTACGGCCCGGGCGTCGAGCGTCGCCTCACCGGCCTGCACGAGACGGCCCCGTGGACCGAGTACTCCTATGGCGTCTCCAACCGCGGTGCGTCGGTGCGCATCCCGTGGCAGGTCGAGGTCGACAAGAAGGGCTACATCGAGGATCGGCGCCCCAACGCCAACATGGATCCCTACGTCGTCGCCCGGCTGATCACCGAGACCGTCTGCGGCGACGTCGCCTGATCACCAGCCGCTGACGGACCGGCCGATCCACGGGCCCGGGGCACCGCCCCCGGGCCCGTGGCGCGCAAGGCACCCAGAGGATGCTCCGAAGGGCACGTGATGCCTTTTGGTTAGGAGGGCTTTACAGCGACGTCCGGACGATGGCACGATGGCGGCCGTGACGGCGGTCGCCACCCCCCTCCCCCTCGACCGGGTCCTGTGGGTCCGCCTCGAGATCGACGAGTCCGGCCTGGTGGGTGGCGTCGTGTCCGGCGTGCGCCGCCGTCGGCCGGCCACGGTGCACGTCGGCCCCCGGGTCGCCTTCGAGCTCGTGGAGGCCGGCGTCCCGTCGGTCACCCGCCACGTCGGAGCCCCGTCGTGATCGTCTGCCACTGCCACGCGGTGCGCGACGACGAGATCCGCTCCGAGGTCCGGCTCGGCGCCGAGACGGTCGAGCTGGTCGGGATGCGCTGTGCCGCCGGCACCCGCTGCGGTGGATGCCGGCCCGCGGTCGAGGCCGTGGTCCTGGACGAGCTGAGCCGTTCGCGGGACGCGGCGGCCGCGCGACACTGACCGGCCGAGACCACCACCCCGAGGAGGACCCGTGCAGGGTGACCCCGAGATCATCGAGCTGCTCAACGAGGTCCTCACGGCCGAGCTGACGGCGATCAACCAGTACTTCGTGCACGCGAAGATGTGCGAGAACTGGGGGTACGAGCGGCTCTACAAGAAGAACTACGAAGAGTCCATCGACGAGATGAAGGACGCCACCCGCATCATCGAGCGGATCCTCTTCCTCGACGGCGTCCCCAACCTGCAGCGCCTCAACAGCGTGCTCGTCGGCGAGACCGTTCCGGAGCAGCACCGCCTCGACCTCGACCTCGAGCGGGCGGCCATCGAGCGGTACAACCGGGGCGTCGCCCTCGCCCGCACGAAGGGCGACAACGGCACGGCGGAGCTCCTCGAGGACCTGCTCGTCGGCGAGGAGGAGCACGCCGACTGGCTCGAGGCCCAGCTCACCCTCCTCGACCAGGTGGGCGTCGAGAACTACCTCGCCCAGCAGATCCGGGACTGATCAGTCCTCCCGACCGGCGGCCGGGTGGTCGGCCACCGCGGCGAGCTGGCGCTCGAACCGCTGGATGGCCACCTGCATGGCGACGTCGCGCAGCACCTCGGCGGCGTCGCCGGAGTCCTCGATCCGCTGGTGGGTGCCGAGGCTGAGCACGGTCACCTCCAGGTCGGCGGCGACGTGGAGGCCCAGCACCTGCATCGGGTCGTCCGGATCGCCGGCGCCCCGCTCCGCTGCGGCGCGCACGATCGGGCGCACGTCCTCGACCGGGGACGAGACGGCGAGCAGGTGCATCCAGGTCCCGCCCACCGGGAAGCGCGCGACGTCGCCCGGCAGCACCTCGGCGCCCTGGCGCGTGCCGAGGTCCACCGCGCACGCCAGGATGCGCTCGATGCGCTCCCGCTCGAGCAGCTCGCCCGGCATGCCGTTGCGCATGGCGTCGGCGAGGAAGGCGCGGAACCAGCACGGGGGGAGCACGGCGTGGTCGCGCTCGGGATGCGGCGGGCGGAGGATCTCGAGGACGACGCGGTCATCCCAGCGAAGCCTCGCGGAGAGCGTCGGGGTGCAGGCCAGCAGGGCGGCGGTGCAGCGGAGGCGGGCGAGGGCGTCTCGGTCGGGCACAGTAGTTAGGTCTACCTAACACCTTCCGGCAGGTCAACCCGTCACGCCGGGGGCGCCCGGGCACGTAGCGTCGACCCGTGCTCGACCCCGACCTCCTCGCCGCCGGACAGCGCGTCGGCGACCTGCTCGCCCAGCGGGCCGAGACCCTCGCCGTGGCGGAGGGCAGCTGCGGCGGGCTCGTGTCCGCGGCCGTCCTCGCCGTCCCCGGAGCCTCGGCCTGGTACCGGGGTGGGGCCGTCATCTACACGGGCGCTGCGGTGCGCGCCCTGATGGGCGACGCCGTGCCCCGCCCGGAGCCGCTGCGCGGCGCCAGCGAGCCCTTCGCCCGTTGGCTCGCCGAGGAGGTGTCCGCCGACCTCGGCACGACCTGGGGGCTGGGCGAGGGTGGCGCCACCGGACCGTCCGGCAACCCCTACGGCGACCCTCCCGGCCACTGCTGGCTGGCCGTCCACGGTCCCGCGCCAGCCACCCGGCACCTCCTCACGGGCGACGACCACCGCCTCGACAACATGGTCGCGTTCGCCACCGCCGCCCTCGGGCTGCTCGCCGAGCAGCTCGAGCGCTGACCAGCCGGGACGGCAGATCGGGCGAACGGGACGAACACCCCAACTCGCCGGCGATGTGCGGGCCGGTGCCACGGTGGGCGTCCGGCGCAGGGACGCCGGTGGTGCGCCGCCCACGGATGATCGTGGTGGCGCCGACAGCCGCCGGCGCCACCGCCGACCAGCGAGGGGGGAACCACGTGCACGACACCTCCGGTCCCGAGCGGCTCCGTGCGCTGCTCCTGCAGGTGATCCTCGTGGGCCTCGTCGTCGTCGCCGGCCTCCTCGTGTTCAGCACCGTGGCCGATGCGACGACCGAGGTCCGCGACGAGCTCGAGACCACCGGATCCTGAACCCGCGACGCTGACGGCCCGGCCCCCGCCCGGCAGCGCGGGAGACCCCGCGGGGTCAGATCCCGTAGCCGGTGAGGGTGTGGACGGCGCTCCGGATGGCCGCGGCGATGGTGGGGTGGTCCGACTCGAAGCGGACCGCCGACTCCTCGAGCTGCTCGGCCAGGCCGCCGCGGTCGCCGTCGTCGCCGAGGTCGGTGCGCACGCGCTCGACCAGCGCGCGGAGCTGCTCCCGCTCGGCGTCGTCGATCCGGCCGTCGGCGCGAGACGCCGCGATCGCGGCTTCGAGCTCGTCGAGGTGGCTGCGCAGCTGCTCGTCCATCGGCCTCGGACCCTACCGGGGCCGGACCGCCGCACCATGCCCGGCCGTGGGCGTCCCGCGACCCCCCAATTTCAGTTCGATGACGAAATCTCCTTCGATCTGTCACACCCCTTGTCTCGCCTGGTGATCCTGCCGGTGGTGACGGACCGCACATTGCGATCTTGTTGCGACATGGGGGAGACCGCCCTACGGTCGCCGCGGCGGCGCCCCGCGTCGCTCACCCCCGCCTTCCCCCCATCGGAGGTCCCATGCAGCTCGAGATCGTGCTGCCCGCGCACAACGAGGAGCGACGCGTCGGTCGCACCCTGCAGCGGTACTCCCGCGCCATCACCGATCCCGGTGTGCGCTTCCTCGTCGCGCTCGACGGGTGCACCGACGGCACCGCGACGGTCGTCCACCGGCACCGGCGGATCGATCCCCGCATCGGCCTGCTCGAGCTGCCCAAGCTCGGCAAGGGCGGCGCGGTCGCCGAGGCGCTGCGGCGCACGAGCGCTCCCCTGGTCGCCTTCGTCGACGCCGACGGCGCCACGCCGCCGTCGGAGCTGCTGCGGCTGGTCGACGCGGTGGCCGGCGACGAGGCCGACATCGCCATCGCGTCCCGGTGGCACCCGGCTGCGGTGCTGCCCGCCCGCCGCGCGCTGGGCCGCCAGCTGACGTCCGCCGGCTTCGCCCGCGCGATCCGCACGCTGTTCGGCCTGCCCCACCGCGACACGCAGTGCGGTGCCAAGGTCCTGCGACGGCGGGCGGTCGAGCTGCTCACGCCGCTGCTGTCCTCGCGCGACTTCCTCGTCGACGTCGACCTCCTCGTATCGGCGCGCGACCTCGGGCTCCGGGTCGCCGAGCTCCCCACCGTCTGGGTGGACCAGGACGGCTCGAAGGTCGCAGCGAGCCGCGATGCCCGGCAGATGGCGGCCTCCGCCCTCCGCCTGTGGCTCCACCGGCGCGTCCTGCCCCGCCCCGTGCGCGGCGACGCCCCGCGCTGGACGCCCGCCACCGCCTCCGTCCGTCCCCGCCCGGTGCTCGAGCTGGTCGAGCAGCCCGAGTCGAGCGAGGCCGAGCGCCTCGTCCGCGCGTGAGCGCGCCCGACGTCTGCCTGATCGCCCCGTACCCGCCGATCGGGCAGGCCCACCACGACGGGACGTCCGGCGTCGCCAGCTACTCGGCGAACCTCGCGCGCGCGCTGCGCGACGACGGCGCCGACGTGCACGTCGTGGCACCGGTGGGCGACGCCGACCGCCGCCCGAGGGACGAGGACGACGACGGCATCCGCGTCCGCCGGTGCTTCCGTCGGCGTCCCGGCGGACTGCGTCGCGCCGCCGCCGAGGCCCTGCGGTCCGGCGCTCCCGTGGCGCACCTCCAGTTCGAGCTGTTCCTCTACGGCGGACCCGGCGCCGTCGCCGGTGTCGTCCCCGCGCTCGCCGCGCTCCGCCGCGGACGCACCAAGGCCGTGGTGACCATGCACCAGGCCGTCGACCCCGGCGCGGTCGACCGCGCCTACACCCGCCTCCACCGCGTCCCGGCGCCCGCGCCGGTGGCGCGCGCCGGCATCGCCGGCGTGCAGCTGGCCATCGCCGGCGCCGCGTCGGCGGTGGTGGTCCACGAGGAGCCGTTCGCCGACATCGTCCCCGGCGCCGTGGTCGTCCCCCACGGCATCGAACCGCTGCCCCCCACCGACCGCGCCGAGGCCCGCCGACGCCTCGGGCTCGATGACCGGTTCGTCGCCCTCTGCTTCGGGTTCGTCGCGCCGTACAAGGGGATCGAGACCGCCCTCGAGGCCGCCCGCCTCGCCGGACCGGACGTGCACTGCGTCGTCGCCGGCGGCGAGCACCCGCGGCTCGCCGCTGCGCAGGACCACTATGCCGACGGGCTCCGCGCCGCGCACCCCGAGGCGCGCTTCACCGGCTGGGTCCCGGGCGACGACGTCGCACCCTGGTTCCGGGCCGCGGACGTCGCGCTGTTCCCCTACCCGCGCCCGTTCTCGAGCAGCGGCGCCCTCGCCCTCGCCCTCGCTGCAGGCACACCCTCACTGCTGTCGGCACCGCTCGGCCGCTGCGTCGGAGCGCCCTCCCAGCTCGTGGCCCCGACCGCCGAGCACCTCGCCGCCCGCCTGCGCGAGCTGGCGTCCTCGCCGGGAGCGCTCGAGCAGGTCGCCGCCGCCACCGCCGCCCTCGCCGAGGGCCGGGCGTGGGACGCCGTCGCCCGCGCACACCTCGATCTCTACCGGGGGCTGCAGCCGTGACCTCCACCCTCCTCTGCGGCGCGTTCGGCCAGGGCAACCCCGGCGACGACGCCCTGCTCGATGCGTTCGCCCGAGCGCTGCACGGGCACGACCTCCTGGTGACGTCGCCCGGACCTCCCGGCACCGGTGGCCACGTGGCCCCGACCGCCGCCGGCGTCGGTCGCGCCCTGCTCGAGGCCGGGGCTGTCGTGGTCGGCGGAGGCACGGTCTTCAAGACGCTGCACCCGGCGAGCGGGCGACCCCCGCACGCCTTGCTGCTGCGCACGGCCGCCCTCGTCACGGCGTGCCGGGCGCGCGACGTGCCCGTCGCCCTCGTCGGAGTCGGCGCCGGCGACCTGCGCACCCGTCGCTCGCGCTCGCTCGCCGCCCACATCGCCCGGCACGCCGACCTCGTCGTGCTGCGCGACGAGGAGTCCGCGGCCGTGCTCTCCGACTGCGGTGTGGCAGGGCCGTTCCGCATCGGCGCCGACGCCGCCTGGACCGTCCTCGACGCACCGGTGCCCGCCGCACGCCGCGGCGCGCTCGTGGTCGTCAGCCACCTGGTCCACCGCCGGGCCGATCGGGCCGCCGGGCTGCTGTCCCGCGTCGTGGACTCGCTGCTCGCTCGCGGCCTCGACGTCGTCCTCGAGCCGTGGCAGCCCGCCGACGTCGAGCTCGCCCGCAAGGTCTGCGAGAGAGACCGCGATGCTCCCGTCACCCTCGCCGACCGGCCGGTGACGCTCGCCGACACGGTCCAGCGCGCCGCCCGGAGCGAGGTGGTCGTGAGCGCCCGGTTCCACGGCCTCGTGGCGGCAGGGACGGCCGGGACCCCCGCCCTCGCCATCGCCCACGAACCCAAGCTGGCGGGCCTCGCCCGGCGGCTCGATCAGCCGTCGGTCCCGCCCCACGCCACCGCCGCCGTCGTCGACGGTGCGGTCCATGGGCTGCTCGCGACCGCACCCCCCACGCCGAGCGCGGTCGACGCCGAGCGCGTCGCCGCGGCCGACGCCATGCGGCTGCTCCGGCTGGTGGTCAGCGGCGGGGGCGAGGACGACGTGGTCGACCTGCGCGCCCTGGCGCTGAGCGACGGGGTGCCGTGGTGAGCATCGCCTTCGAGGACACCGCGACCCGCATCTCCCTCGCCCGGCGACCCCGCCGGCCCGGCGTCCTGCGCCAGCAGCTCGGCACCGCGTCCGCCCAGTGGGTGGCCGGTCTGGGCAACCTCGCCTTCGCGCTGGTGGTGGCGCGGGTGCTCACCCCCGCGGCGTTCGCGGAGGTGGGCGCCTTCCTCGGGGCGTACGTCCTGCTGCACCTGCCGGCAGCCGGCATCGGCGCCGGCGCCGCGGCTTCCCCGCACGGTGCGGCGTCACGGCGGCGGCGCCTGGCCGGCGCCGGGGCCGTCGTCGGGCTCGCCCTGGCACTGGCGGCGCCGATCCTCGCCACCACCTTCGGGCTCTCCGAGGTCACCGTGCTCGCGCTGGCCGCCGCCGCGCCGGGCGCCGCGCTGCTCGGCCTGGAACGGGGCGCCGGCCTCGGCACCGGCGGCCACGGCCGCGTGGCGGCCGGACTCGTCGCCGAGCCGTCGGTCCGGCTCCTGGTCGGCGTCGCCGCGGCCGCCGTCGTCGGCGCCCCCGGGGCCGCCGTGGCCGTGACGCTCGCCGGGTACGCCGCGCTCGCGGCCACGTGGTCGCGCCGCTCGCCGGCCGCGTCGGCCGCCCCGCCCGCACCCGCCGTGCCGTCCCCGAAGGCGGCCGCCCGCACCGCCACCGCCGTCTCCTTCGCGCTCTTCGCCGTGCTCCAGCAGCAGGACCTGCTGGTGGCCAAGGCACGGCTGGCGCCCGCAGCGGCCGGCTCGTTCGCCATGGTGAGCACGGTCGCCGGCGCCGTCGCGTTCGCCACGGCCACGATCCCCCTCGTCGTCCTGGGCCGGAGCGCGCAGGGCCACCGCGACGGCCGACTGGCCCTGGTGCTCACCGCCGCCATCGGAATCGCCGCCACGGTCGCCTCCGTCCTGGCCGGCACGCCCGCGCTGCTCGCCGTCTTCGGCCCGGGCGTCCGGCCCGCCGCCGACCTGCTGCCTGCCTACGTCGCAGCGATGGCGCTGCTCGGCGTCGGCCGGCTGCTCGCCGCCGAGCGGTGCGCCGACGGCCACCACCGGCGCGTCCTCGCCGCCGCCGGCGGTGCGCTCGCCCTGCACGTCGTCCTGCTCGTGGCGTTCGGCGGCACCGCGGGCGGCGTCGTGGCCGCCACGACCACCGCGACCGCCACGGGGGCCGCGCTCCTCGCGCTCCCCGTCCGACGGCCCGGGCTGCTGGCCTCCGCCGTCGCTGGCGTGCGCCGCCGAGCCACGGTGGGCGACCTGGCCGGGCTCACCGTGCTCGTCGCCGTCGCCGTCGCCGTGCGGTTCGTGTCCGTGCGCGGCCTGTGGGTCGACGAGGCCATCACGGTCGACCAGGCCCAGCGGCCCTTCGGCGAGATGCTCGATCGCCTCCGGTCCACCGACGTGCACCCTCCCCTCCACCACGTGATCGTGTGGCTCGCGGTGCGGGCCGGTGGGTCGGCCGAGTGGGTCGTGCGTGGGCCGTCGGTGATCGCCGGCGCCGTGCTGGTCCCGGTCACCTACGGCCTCGGCCGCTCGCTGTACGGCCGCCGCACGGGACTCGTCGCCGCCGCGCTCGTGACGGTGGCTCCGTTCCTCGTCTGGTACTCGCAGGAAGCTCGCATGTACTCGCTGTTCGTGCTGCTTGCGACGGTCGCGTCGTGGGCGCTCGCCGCCGCGATCCGCGGTGGGAACCGGTGGTGCTGGGCGGCATGGGCGATCGCGACGGCCGCGATGCTCTGGACCCAGTGGTTCGGCGTGCTCCCGCTCGGCCTGCACCTGCTCGCGCTGGCCGCCGCCGTGGTGCACCGGCGCGCCGACCGGGCCGAGCGGTGGCGGCTGGTCCTCGGGGGCGCGGCCGGCACGCTCGCCACGGCGGTCCTCGTGCTCCCGCTCGTGCCCTTCGCGCTCGACCAGATCGGCGCGTACGCCGAACGCTCGGGCGCGCTCGCGTCCGCCGCGCCGTCGCAGGCCGGCGCCGCCGCGTCGAGCATCGGCGAGGGCGTGTCGGTCTACGCGGTGGGCGCCAACGCCCTCTGGGCCGTGCTCGGCTACCACTCCGACGCGGCGATGACGAGCCTCGCCGCGCTCTGGCCGCTCCTGCTGCTGCTGGCCCTCGGCGCCCTCGGCCGTGGGCGGGCGCCGGCCACCACCGCGCTCGTGGTCGGCACGGTCGTGCCCACCCTGCTCTTCGTGGTCGCCGGCATGACCAAGCGCGACCTGTTCGAGCTGCGCTACTTCGCGTTCGTCGTGCCGCTCGTCCTGCTCCTGGTCGCCCGCACGATCACGAAGGTGTTCGAACGTCCGGCGAGCCGCGCCGTCGCGGCAGCCGCCGCCGTCGCCGTGCTCTCCGTGGCGCTCGCCGACCAGCAGCTGAACGGCGCGAACCCTCGCCGCTACGACTTCGAGTCCGCACTCGACCACGTGGCCGAGCGGGCCCGGCCCGGTGACGTCGTCCTGTACGAGCCCGAGTACCTCGCCGAGGTCGTCGGCTACTACGCGCCGGGCGTCGAAACCCGTCCCGCCGGCGCCGAGGTGCCCGGCGACGCCACCGTCTTCGTGCTCGCGACGACGCGCGTCATGGACGAGACCGCGACCGCCGCTCGGGTGGGCCACGTGCTGGCCGCCCTCGAGCACGACGGCCGCCGCGTCGTCGACGAGGTCGAGGTGCCCAACGTCCGCCTCTGGGAGCTCCGATGACCCCCTCCGCACCCCCGGTCGACCCACGCACCGCGCCACCCGGGTGGCAGCCGGCAGCCCCGAGCGCCGTCCGCGCCGTGCTCTTCCCCGTGCTCGGGACCGTCTCCGCCGGCGCCTACCTGTGGTGGCTCGTGCAGCCGTCGCGCATCGGTCACCCGGCGCTGTACGCGCTGCTGCTCGTCGTCGAGCTCTTCAACATCACGCAGGCGATCGCGTTCTGGGTCACCACCGCCCGCGGCCGCCTCCGCCGGCGGCGTCCGGCACCGCTGGGCTGGCTCAGCGAACCCGAGGTCGACGTCTTCGTACCGGTCTACGACGAGCCCGTCGAGGTGGTCCGCCCGACCCTCCAGGCGGCCCTCGCGCTGCGCGGCCGCGCCAACGTCTGGCTCCTCGACGACGCGTGTCGCGAGGAGCTGCAGGCGCTGGCGATCCAGCTCGGCGTCGGCTACCTGCCCCGCCGGGCCACCGAGGGCGCGAAGGCGGGGAACATCAACCACGCGCTCGCCCGCACGAGCGCGCCCTTCGTCGTCATCCTCGACTGCGACCACGTGCCCCGCCCCGAGCTGCTCGAACGGACGCTCCCCCACCTCACCGATCCCGAGGTCGCCTACGTGCAGACCCCGCAGCACTACGCGAACGCCGACGCCAACCCGGTGGCCGAGGCGGCCTGGGGCCAGCAGGCGCTGTTCTTCGGCCCGATCGCCGTCGGCAAGGACGCCTTCGGCGCCATGTTCTGCTGCGGCACGAACGTGGTGTTCCGTCGCGAGGCGCTGGAGTCCGTCGGCGGGTTCCCGACCCGCTCCGTCACCGAGGACTTCGAGCTGTCGATCCACCTGCACGAGCAGGGCTGGCGATCCCTGTACGTCCCCGAGGTCCTCGCCTCCGGGTACGGCCCCGACGACATGTCCGGCTACGTCAGCCAGCAGCTGCGCTGGGCGCGGGGCTGCCTCTCCGCGCTGCCGCGCGTCGTGCGCTCGTCGCTGCCGTTCGGGACGCGGCTGCAGTACCTGCTCTCCTCCGGCTTCTTCCTGACCGGCTGGACCTTCCTCGTCTACATGTCGATGCCGGTGCTGCGGATCCTGACCGGCGCCCAGCCCATCGCCGCAGCCGGCGCCGACCAGTTCCTGCTCGCCTTCCTGCCGTACTTCGGCCTCGCCCTCGCCGCGCTGGCCGCGACCGGCGCCGGCGCCTACGGGTTCGGTGCGTACTCGCTGCTGTTCGCCAGCTGGTGGGTGCACGTCTCGGCGACCATCGCCGTGCTGCGCGGACGTCCGGGCCGGTTCGTGGTGACGCCGAAGGGCGGCGAGGCCCGACGGCAGCCCCGAGCCGTGCTGCCGGCGCTGCTGTGCATCGCGGCGCTGGTGGCCGTCGGGATCCACGGCCTACTGCGCGACCGCTCGCCAGCGACGCTCAACAACGTGGCCTTCCTCGTCCTGCACATCGTGGTCCTGTGGTCCGGCGCCGTCCCGGCCCTACGGGCTCCCGCAGCTGCGTCGAGCACCGCCGGCCACGACACGCTCGCCGCCGACGCCGTGGCGGCGTGAGAGGCCTCCTCGTGGCGTCGGCGCTCGCCGCGGCGGCCCTCGGACCGATCGCGGCCTGCGAGGGGGATCCACCTCCCCTCGAGCGCGCCGCCGCCGAACCGACCCTCGCCGACGACGTGGCCCTGGCCGCCGGGCAGCGCTTCCTCGACGACCACGTCGCCGACGACGGGCGGGTCGTCCGCCACGACGAGGGCGGCGACACGGTGAGCGAGGGGCAGGCCTACGCGATGCTCGTGGCTGTCGGCATCGGGGACGAGGCATCCTTCCGCGAGGTCTGGGACTGGACCCGCGAGCACCTCCAGCGCGACGACGGGCTGCTCGCCTGGCGCTGGGCCGACGGGCAGGTCGCCGACCCCATGCCCGCCACCGACGCCGACGTCGACGCCGCGCACGCGCTCGTGCTGGCGTCGACGCGCTTCCGCGACGAGTCCTTCGCCGACGACGCGCGGCGGCTCGCCGGAGCCGTCCTCGAGCACGCCACGATCGAGGGTCGGCTCGGACCGGTCGCCGTGGCGGGCCCCTGGGCCACGGGCGACCCGACCTGGGTCAACCCCGGCTACGCCGACCCCGTCGGCTACGCCGCGATCGGCCGCGCCCACGACGACCCCCGCTGGGAGCAGCTCGACGACGGCGCCCGCCGCGTGGTCGGCGGCTCGGCGTCGAGCACCGACCTGCCCCCCGACTGGGCGGTCCTGACCGCCGACGCCATCGAGGCCCGCGGGGCTCCGGCGGGCGGTTCGGAACCCGCCCACGGGTACGACGCGATGCGCACGGCCATCCGACTGGCGATCGACTGCGACCGCTCGGGACGTGCGCTCGCCGCGGCCATGGACGACGAGTACGACCGCGCCGCGCTCCCCGACGGCGGACCTGCGGCGGTGCTCGACCTGGACGGCACCCCGCTGGTGGACCACGGGCATCCCGTGGCGTCGGTGGCGGCAGCCGCGTCGTCGCTCGCAGCTGGCGACGCCGCTGACGCCGGCCGCCTCCTCACCGTCGCGGAGCAGCAGCTGAAGCGCGCCCCCTCCTACTACGGCTCGGCCTGGGTCGCCCTCGGCCGCCTCTGGCTGACCACGGACCAGCTCGGCGGCTGCGCCTCCTGAGCCGGGACGGCGTCAGTCCGCCGCCTCCCAGAGCTCGCTCCGGGCTCGCGCCGTGCTGCCGGCGCGCGACAGCAGGACGGTCCCGCCGGCGCAGAGCACCGCCGCCACGAGGTACGAGGTCTCGTAGCTCGCGAGGTCGTGCAGGCTCCCCAGCAGGAACGGTCCGAGCGCGACGCCGGCGACGACGATCAGCTGGTTCAGGGCGAAGATCCGCGCGTAGTCGCGAGCCCCCATGGCATCGGCGAACAGCAGCGGCTGGAGCATCAGGATGTTGCCGATCGTCGACCCGAACAGCACGGCGCACAGCAGGAGGGCCGTGCTGCTCCCGGCTTGGGAGAGCAGCGCGAGCGCCAGGCCCTGCGTGCTGGCGAAGCCGACCGCCAGGGAAGCGAGGGGCCGGTGGTCGGCCACCACGCCGCCGATGAGGCGGGCCACCACGCTCGCCACGGTGAGCGCCGCGATGAGGCGGCCGCCGGTGCCGTCGCCCGCGCGCTCGTCGCCGAGCTTCACGAGGTGCGTGATGCCCCCGACCTGCATCCCGAGCACCAGCACGTAGCCGGTCGTGACGAGGGCGAAGAAGCGCGACCGGACCGCCACCTCGTAGACCGCTCCCCGGCGCACGCTGCCGGCGACGGCCCCGGACGCCACCACCCCGCGGTGCTCCGGCTCCGGCCACAGCAGGGGCACCACGGGCAGCGTGCACGCCGCCCACACCAGCACGAGCCACGGCGTCGCCAGCTCGAGCCCGTCGCGGCGGATCCACCAGCTCGCCAGCTGCGTGAACGTCAGCCCGCCCACCGAGAGCCCGGTCGACGCCACGGCCAGGGCCACCGAGCGCCTCGCCTCGAACCAGCGGGTGATCACGGTCGTCGCCGGCACCAGGCCGGCGGCGCTGTAGCCCACGCCGAGCACCGAATCGACGAGGTAGAGCTGCCACAGCTCCTCCACGCGGCCGAGCAGCGCCACCGAGGCCCACGACACCACGAGCCCGCCGAGGACCACGAGGCGCACGTCGCGGTCGGTGATGAGGCGACCGATGCGGGGGCCGGCCAGGCCGCCGACCACGAACACGAGCGACTGCCCGAGGGAGGCGGCACCGGTGCTGAAGCCGCGCTCGTCCGTCAGCGCGTCGAGGTACACCGCCTGCCCGTAGAAGATGAACCCCGAGTTCGCCATCAGCAGGACGAAGGCCGCCCCGACGACCACCCAGCCGGGGAAGATGGAGGAGCGGCGGAGGCCGCTCACGAGGAGGCGAGCCACTCCCGGACCCGGTCGCGCAGGACGTCGATGTTGACGCCGCTGCGGGCCGACACCCACAGCACGTCGCCGCGCTCGAGGCCGCAGCCCTCGGCCAGGTCGCGCTTGCGCTTCTCACGGGCCTTGGCCTTCACCTTGTCGTGCTTGGTGGCGATGACCGTGAACGGCAGGCCGTGGTGCCGGAGCCAGTCGAGCAGCTGCACGTCGAGCTTCGTCGGCCCGATCTCGCCGTCGACGAGCACACCGATCATCCGCAGCTCCTCCCGACCGGTGAGGTAGCCCTCGATCATCGGCTGGAAGCCCTCCCGCACCGAGCGGGGCGTCTTGGCGTAGCCGTAGCCGGGGCAGTCGACGAGGGTGCCGGTCGCGCTGTCGTGCGGCTCGAGCTCGAAGATGTTGAGGAGCTGGGTGCGTCCCGGCGTCTTCGACGTCTTCGCCAGGTCCTTGCGGTTGGCCAGCGCGTTCAGCAGGGACGACTTCCCGACGTTCGAACGGCCCACCACCGTCACCTCCGACGGCGACGCCGGGAGGCGGTCGAGCCGGTCGGCCGACGTCACGAACCGCAGGGCCAGGGGCTTGCTCACCGGCGCAGGGTGCCACAGCCACGCGCGAGGCTCGGGGCGTGGGGCTGCTCCGGACGATCACGCTCGCCGCCGCCGTGGTGCTGTCGTCGCTCGGGGGACCAGGGCTGGCGCAGACGACGGCGGCCACCCCTGCGCCCACGTTCCCGGGCTCGCTCGGGCCGGCGCCCACGCACCAGTACGTCGACGACGTGCACCGCCTGTTCCTGGGCCGCGGCCCCACCGCCGCCGAGGCGACCGACCTCGCCCACCTCGTGCACTCGTCCGGCACCGGCGCCCTCACGACCCGGCTGGCGCTGTCGGCGGAGTGGGCCGGGGTGCGCATCGACGACCTGTACCACCGGATCCTCGACCGCGCGCCGGAGCCCGGCGGCCAGGCGTACTGGCTGCGGCAGCTGGCCGGCGGCCGGACGCTCGAGTCGGTGGCGGCGGCGTTCTACGGCTCGGAGGAGTACTTCGGCATCGTGGGGCGTCGGGCGGACGCCTACGTCGACTCGCTGTACCGCGAGCTGCTCGGCCGCGAGCCCGACCCGGACGGGCGTGCCGCGTGGATCGAGCGGCTGAGCCGTGGCGCGACCCGCACCGAGGTCGCCGAGTCCTTCTACGGATCGGTGGAGTCCCGCCGCCAGCGCGTCGACCGCCTCTACCGCGAGGTGCTGGACCGGGCGCCGGACACGGCCGGCCGCGACTTCTGGGTCGACCGCCTGCCCACCCTCGGCGACGTCGCGCTCGCGTCCAGCCTGGCGGCGAGCGACGAGCGGCACCGGCGCGCCACGGGCGGCGTGCCGATCCCGGACGTCACGGTCGAGCCGGTGGGCGCCGGCACCGCCCTCCCGCTCGCCGCCTCCTGGCGACCGGGCTGCCCCGTGGCTCCCGTCGACCTCCGCGCCGTCCGCTTCCCCCACTTCCGGCCGGACGGCACCCGCGGTCGCGGCGTGCTCGTGGTGCACCACGACGTCGTGCCCGACGTGATCGCGCTCGTGCGGGCCGCCCACGGCACCCGCTTCCCGATCACCCAGGCCCGGCCCGTCGACGACTTCGGCGGCGACGACGCCGCCTCGATGGCCGCCGACAACACCTCGGCGTTCAACTGCCGCCCGGTCGCCGGCACGACGACGTGGTCGCAGCACGCCTACGGCCGGGCCGTCGACGTCAACCCGCTGCGCAACCCCTACGTCCGGGGCGATCGGGTCGACCCGCCCGGCGGTCGGGCCTGGACCGACCGCAGCGACGTCCGGCCCGGCATGCTCGTGGAGGGCAGCGCCCTGGTCGCCGCCGCCGACCGGATGGGCTGGGGCTGGGGCGGGCGCTGGTCCGGCGGGGCCGACCACCAGCACCTGTCGCGCAACGGTCGCTAGTCCGGCACGGGCCCGTCACGCGCACCGGCGCCCCCGGCTGGCGGTGGTGTGGGACACTGGGACCACGACACCGACATTGGGGGTGTGCCGTGCTGGTCGACCAGATCCTGGACGCCAAGGGACGTGACGTGGCCACCGTGGCCCCGGACGCGAGCATCGCCGACGCCGTGCGCGAGCTCGCCGACCGCAACGTGGGCGCGCTGGTGGTCTCCGCCGACGGCAGCTCGGTGGACGGCATCGTGTCCGAGCGCGACATCGTCCGCCGGCTGGCGGCCGAGCCGGACGTGCTGTCCCGTCGTGTCTCCGAGCTGATGGTGCACGAGGTCGCCACGTGCGACTGCCGCACCGGCATCGACGAGCTGATGGGCACCATGACCGCCCGCCGCTTCCGCCACGTGCCCGTCGTGCAGGACGGCCGGCTGTGCGGGATCGTCAGCATCGGCGACGTCGTGAAGGCGCGCATCGACGAGCTCGCCACCGAGACCCAGCAGCTCGTCGGCTACATCCAGAACGGCCGCTGAGCCGCCGCCGGGCCGGACGGCCTGCACGTGCACCACGTGACCTGATGCGTCACCTCCTGCACGTGCAGACCCATGCCGACCGTCCGCACGTGCAGCACGTGACCCGAAGCGTCACCTCCTGCACGGGCTGACGCACCGCCCTCAGGGGCGGCGCACGGAGCCGTCGTCGCCGATGCAGCCCGCCGCGGGCGTCGTGGCATCGGGTCCCCCGCTCGGGCAGTCCGGCAGCGTGTCCGACGTGATCGCCGGCCCGGTGCCCGGGTCGAGCCCGGGGTCCTGATCGGCCTCGCAGGCGCCGAGCACGAGCACGGCGCCGAGGGCGAGGACCGCGAGCCGGCGACAGGGGTGCACGCACGCATCATCGCACGGCATCACGCGGGGTCGAGGCGGTGGCGGGCGAGGGCGATGGCGACCGCGCCGGCGGCGAGCGCCACCGCCGCCGCCAGCCACGCCGCGCCGTAGGACGCCGCCGACGCGATGGCGTCGAAGGCCGCCGGCCCGACCGCCCCTCCCACGGAGAGGCCGGTGAGCACCACGCTCGCGGCTGCCGCCGGGCGCTGACCTCCGACCCGGACGGCGGTCAGGTACGCCAGCCCGGTCCAACCCCAGCCGCCGCCGATGACGGCGACGGCGCCGACGGCGGCCGACGTCGAGTCGTCGGTCGCGGCCAGCAGCAGCGCACCCGACGTGCCCACCGCCAGCAGGGCCGTGAGCTCGGTCCACCGGCCACCGGGCCGGCCGTCGCTTCGACGACCGGCGGCGATGCGCACGGCGATGCTGGCGACGCTCGCGACGGCGAGGAGGACGCCGGCACCGCCCTCGCTCCACCCACGGTCCTCGATGGCGGGCACGAGGAGGGTGCCGGCAGCCGTGGCCGCACCGCAGCCCAACCCGACCCCGAGCGCGAAGAGCACGAACCCGGCGGGTGCCGTCCCGCCGGCGTCCTCGGGCGCCTCCGCAGACCTCGGGATGCGGGGCACGACGAGCCACACCAGCGGCACCAGGGCGGCCCCGACCACGAACGCCCAGCGCCACCCGACCTCGTCCACCAGGACGGGGATCGAGAGGCCGGCGAGGAGCGAGGCCGCGGGCACGCTCGCCTCCTTGACCCCGAACGCCGAGCCCTGCCGTCCCGCCGGGACGGCGTCGCCGAAGGCGCGGGCCGCACCGGTGTCCACCAGCCCCACCGCCGACCCGCCGACGAAGAGGGCGACTGCCAGCTGCCACCAGCGGTCCACGACACCGGCGACGACCAGCGCGGACGCCCCGCTCACGGCGGTGCCGGCCCGGACGGCAGCCGTCGGCCCGACCCGCTCGGTGAGGCGGCCCATGGGCACGGCCAGCAGGCCCGCCCCGACGAAGAAGGCGGCGATCGCCGCACCGGTGGCCCCGGAGCCGAAGCCGAGGTCGTCGCCGATCCGGCCGGACAGCGCGCCGGTCAGGAACGCCGGGACGACCGTGGCGCTCAGCGCGAGGCTGCCGCCGACGACCACACGGGCCGGCGAGGGGGTGCGGCGTGCGGTCGTTCCGGCGATCCGGGGAGGCTACGAGGAGGCAGCGGTGACCGACGTCCCTGCCGCCGGTGGGGCGCGGCAGGCAGGATGGCGACGTGGCCGAGATCCGCCTGTCCGGGGTGACCAAGCGCTTCGGCGACGTGGTCGCCGTCGAGGCCCTCGACCTCACCGCTGCCGACGGCGAGTTCCTCGTGCTCCTCGGCCCGAGCGGCTGCGGCAAGTCCACGGCGCTGCGGATGATCGCCGGCCTCGAGGACCCCACCGAGGGCGAGGTGGCGATCGGCGACCGCGTGGTCACCGACGTCGCGCCGAAGGACCGGGACGTCGCGATGGTGTTCCAGTCGTACGCGCTGTACCCGCACAAGTCGGTCCGGGCGAACATCGAGATGCCGCTGAAGCCGCGGAGGGTTCCGAAGGAGGAGCGGGCGGCGCAGGTCGCCGAGGCGGCGCGGATGCTCGGCCTCGAGGACCTGCTCGACCGCAAGCCGCGAGAGCTGTCCGGCGGCCAGCGCCAGCGCGTCGCGCTCGCCCGCGCCATCGTGCGGCGCCCGGCGGCGTTCCTGATGGACGAGCCGCTGTCGAACCTCGACGCCAAGCTCCGCATCCAGACCCGGGCCGAGCTCGTGGAGCTGCACCGCCGGCTCGGCACCACCGTCGTCTACGTCACCCACGACCAGGTCGAGGCGATGACCATGGCCGATCGCGTGGCCGTGATGGACGCGGGGCGGCTGCAGCAGGTCGGGCCGCCCCAGGAGGTCTACGACCGCCCGGCGAACGCGTTCGTCGCCCGGTTCATCGGCTCGCCGCCCATGAACCTGCTGCCGGCGACGGCGGGTGAGGGCGCCGTCCACGTGGGGGGCGGGACGCTGCCTGCGCCGCCGGGCCTGGCCGGCGCCGGACCGGTCACCGTCGGCGTGCGCCCGGAGCACCTGCGCGACGCCGGCACCAGCGAGCCGGCGCTCGAGGTGGCGCTCCGCGTCGTCGAGTCGCTCGGCCACGAGCGCCTCCTCGTGTGCGACACCGCCGACGGCGACCCCGTGATCGTCCGACGTCCGGCGGACGCCGAGGTCCCCGACGACGGCACCACCCTCCGCCTCACCGCCGACGCCGCGAACGTCCACGTCTTCGACGCCGACTCCGGGGAGCGACGGGCGTGACCCGATCCCGCGGCCGGGAGGCCCTGCTCGCCCTCCTGCTCCTCGCCCCGTCGATCGCCGTCTTCGGGACCTTCCAGTTCTACCCACTGGTCCGCACGGCGTGGCTGGGCCTGCACCGCCAGGACCCCTTCGGCCTGCGGCGGATCTACGTCGGCGTCGAGCAGTACACCGACGTGCTCACCTCGCCGGGGTTCACGAACAGCCTGAAGGCCACCGCGGCCTTCGCCGCCATCACCGTCCCGGCCGGGCTCGCCCTCGGCCTCGCCCTCGCCCTCCTCGCCCACGAGGAGCTGCGCGGCATCACGTTCTTCCGCACCGTCTTCTCCTCGACGGTGGCCACCTCCGTCGCCGTCGCCTCCCTCATGTGGCTGACCCTGTTCAACCCCTCCATCGGGGTGTTCAACCAGCTGCTCGACTCGCTGGGGCGAGACCCGGTCCGCTGGCTCGACGACGCCGACACCGCCCTCTACGCCGTGTCGGCCACGACGGTGTGGCAGAACCTCGGCGTCACCTTCGTGATCATCCTCGCCGGCCTGCAGGCGCTCCCGGACGACCTCTACGAGGCGGCCCGGGTCGACGGCATCGGCACGTGGGGTCGCTTCCGCCACATCACGCTCCCGCTGCTCTCGCCCACGCTGCTGTTCGCCAGCGTCGTGCTGCTCATCAACAGCTTCCAGAGCTTCGGGCAGATCGACCTGCTCACCCAGGGCGGACCGCTCGACCGCACGAACGTCATCGTCTACGACATCTTCGACCAGTTCCGCGCCGGCCAGGTCGGCACCGCCTCCGCCGAGGCCGTGGTGCTCTTCGTCATCGTGCTGGTGCTCACGATCGCCCAGTTCCGCGTGCTCGAACGACGGGTCTTCTATGGCGGCTGACGTCGCGATCCCCCACCGGCGCCGGCCCCGCCGCCACGTCGGCCGCTACGCGCTGCTGGCCCTCGGCGCGTTCGTCGTGCTGTTCCCCATCTACGCCGCGCTCGTCGTGTCGCTGCAGCCGGCGGGACGCCTCCTCGAGTTCCCCGGCCAGCTCCTGCCCACGGAGCCCACGCTCGAGGCGTTCCGCACGGCCTTCGACCGCGGATCGCTCGGGCGGTACCTCGTGAACTCGGCCGTCGTCGCCGTCCTCATCACCGCGGCCCAGGTGCTCACCTCGATCGCCGCGGCGTACGCGTTCGCGTTCCTGCGCTTCTGGGGCAGCCAGCTCGTCTTCCTGGTGTTCCTCGCCACGCTCATGGTCCCCACCGAGGTGACGATCGTGGCGAACTTCGAGACGGTCGAGTCGCTCGGCTGGCTGAACAGCTATGCCGGCCTCGCCGTCCCGTTCTTCGCGTTCGCGTTCGGCACGTTCCTGCTCCGCCAGGCGTTCCTCGGCATCCCGCGCGACCTGCGCGACGCCTCCGCCCTCGACGGCCACGGCCACTGGGGCTTCCTCCGCCACGTGGTGGTCCCGCTCGCCCGCCCCTCGATCGCCGCCCTCGCCCTGTTCTCGTTCCTCATGGCGTGGAACCAGTACCTGTGGCCGCTGCTCATCACCGACCGGGACGAGTACCGCACCGTGCAGATCGGCCTGAAGACCCTCACGTCCAGCAGCGTCAGCGACTTCCCGGTGGTCATGGCCGGGACGATCATCGCCGCGCTTCCCATCCTCCTCGGGCTCGTGCTGTTCCAGCGGCACATCATCCGGGGACTCACCGCAGGAGCCATCAAGGGATGACCCACCGCAACCGACTGCTCGCCGGCGCCCTCGCGCTGGCCCTCCTCGCCGGCGCCTGCGGCGGAGACGACGACGACGCCGCGTCCCCCGGCGGCGACACCGACGAGACCCCGGCCGCGGTCGATCCCGAGCGCTGCCCGGTCGACGAGCTCGAGCAGGTCGACGAGCCCGTGACGATCACGATGTGGCACACGATGACCTCGGTGAACGCCGAGGAGCTCGAGGCCATGGTCGCCGACTACCACGCCTCCCAGGACCGCGTGCGGGTGGAGCTGGTCTTCACCGGCAGCTACGACGAGACCTTCGAGCGCTACCGCACCTCGGCGCGGGGACAGTCGGCACCCGACCTCGTGCAGCTCGAGGAGACCACCCTCCAGCAGGTGATCGACAGCGAGACCGCCGTGCCGGCCGCCGCCTGCATCGAGGCCGCCGGCTACGACACCTCCGACCACCTCCCGGCCGTGCTCGCCGAGTTCACGGTGGAGGACGTGCTGTGGCCGATGCCGTTCAACATCTCCACGCCGATCCTGTACTTCTCGCAGCGTCGCTTCGAGGCCGCCGGCCTCGACCCCGCGAACCCGCCGACGGACCTCGACGGCCTGCTCGAGGCGTCGCGCGCCATCGTCGCCACGGGCACCTCCCCGCAGGCGTTCTCCCTCGAGACGCAGGCCTGGTACGTCGAGCAGTGGTTCAACATGGCCGGCGAGCCCATCGTCGACCAGCGCAACGGCCGCGACGGCCGCGCCACCGAGGCGCTGCTCGAGGGCGAGACCGGCCAGCAGGTCTTCGACTGGCTGTCGACGATGCTCGGGGAGCAGCTGGTGCTCGACGTGGGCCGGAACCCCAGCGGCTCCGACCACTTCTTCGCCATCGCCGGCAACCAGGCGTCGATGACCATCGGCACCTCCGCCGCCCTCGGTGGCGTCTACGACGCCCTGGCCACCAACCCCGGCCTCGAGGAGGAGGTCGGCCTCGGTGTGGCGCCGCTGCCCGGCCCCACCGGTGGCGGCGTCGTCCCCGGCGGCGCCGCCCTGTGGCTGGTCGACCGCGGCGAGCCGCTGCGGGTCGCCGCCGCCTGGGACTGGTCGGCGTGGCTGAACGAGCCCGAGCAGCAGGCCCGCTGGCACGGCGCCACCGGCTACATCCCGATCCGGACCTCGGCGATCGAGCTCCCCGCCGTCCAGCAGCTCTGGGCGGAGCGGCCCGGGTTCGAGATCGCCTACCGCCAGGTGGCGGAGTCGGCGAACGAGGTCGGCGGGCCCGTCATCGGCGGGTACCCCGGCTTCCGCGACGCCGTCGAGGACGGCATCGAGCGCCTCGTGCAGCAGGGCGCCGACATCGCCGCGCTGCTGCCCGACATCGACACGGCCGCCACCGAGGCGATCCAGGACTACAACGAGCTCGTCGGCGGCTGACCCCACACCCCGTTCTGGGGTACCGATCCCCCCGCATCCGCGGGGATCGGTACCCCAGAACGGATCACTTCCGAGGGTGGGACGAGTGGGTCTCGGTGACGATGCCGCCCCGCACGTGTTGGGTCACCGTCACGTGCACGGACTCGGGCTGCACGGTCTGCCAGACCTCGTCGGCGATCTCGACGGCGAGGGCCTCGGCGAACACGTGGCGGTCGCGGAAGCCCCACAGGAACAGCTTCAGCGACTTCGACTCGATGCAGCGCGCCGCCGGCACGTACTCGATGCGCACGGAGGAGATGTCGGGCTGGCGGGTCACCGGGCACAGCGAGGTCACCTCGTCGGTGGTGAACACCACCTTCGTGCAACCCTCGGGCGCCGGGAAGGTCTCGACGTGGTCGACCGGACCGCGGTGCTCGCGGCCCAGCAGCGTCAGGTCGTCGGTCATCGCTCGCCTCCTCGGTAGGTGCAGCCGCTCGTGCACGTCTCGCGGACCTCGACCGCCGCCAGACCCGGCAGGGCCGGTCCCACCCGCTCCCAGATCCAGCGGGCGAGCACCTCGCTCGTGGGGTTCTCCAACCCGTCGATCTCGTTGAGGAGGCGGTGGTCGAGCGCGTCGATGGTGGGTTGCACGGCGTCCTTCAGCTCGGCGAAGTCCATCACCCACCCGGACTCGGCGCCGACCTCGCCGGCCACCGTCACCCGCACCCGGAAGCTGTGCCCGTGCAGGCGGGCGCACTTGTGGCCCGGCGGCACGTTCGGGAGCGAGTGGGCCGACTCGAAGCCGAACTCCTTGAAGATCTCCATGGCTACACGAGGGGCTCGGGATCGCGGGTGAAGCGGGCGCCGAGGTGGGCCGTGTCGTTCCAGGTGCGCACGAACCACCGGTCGGCGGTGACCACCAGGTGCGTGATGCCGCAGTTGTCGGAGCCGGTGAAGGCGAACGGGCGGCACCCCGTGGCCTCGGCCATCGCCTGCCCGATGACGCCGCCGTGGGTGAAGACGGCCACGGTGCGGTCGGCGTGGGCGACGGCGATGCGCTCGATGGCGCCGCGCACGCGCCCGGCGAAGGCATCGGCCGGCTCGGCGCCGGGGATCACGTCCCAGCGCTCCTCGGTGTACATCCGCACGGCGATGGGGTCGCCCTCGGCGACCCGCTGTCGCATCGCGCCCCCCTCCCACTCGCCGAGGAAGACCTCGCGGAGGTCGGGCTCCACGACGGGTGCGACGCCGAGGTGGTCGAGCAGGACCTGGGCCGTCTGGCGGGTGCGCTGCAGCGGGGTGACGTACACCGCAGCGAGGTCCTCGCCGGACGCGATCAGGCGCTCGCACGCGAGGCGGGCCTGCTCCACGCCGTCGGGCTCGTGCAGCGGCGGGTCGCCGTGGCCGTCGACCAGCGGGAACGGGCGGTCCGGGTCGGCGGGCTGGGACTCGCCGTGGCGCACGAGGATCAGCTCGCACGCGCCCGGCGGCCGCACGAAGCGGTGCTGGCGGAACTTCGTCACCCCGCGAGGCTACGCACGCGGAGCGGCCGGCCCCGAAGGGCCGGCCACCTGCATGCGAGACGTCCCGGCCGCCCTCGATCGCCGATCGGGATCGGGGGCGGCCGGGTCCCTACGACGTCACAGGCCAGCCAACCGGACGCCGTAGTGGGAGCAGAGCGCATCGCGGTCGTCGCCGGCCGGCTCGAAGTGGGCCGGGACCTTCGGGGCGCTCGAGATCTGTTCCTTGGCGAAGGGGGTGCGGAACCCGTCGCCGTGGGGTTCGACGTCGTGGTCCGGCACGAGGCGCGTGCTGCGCCAGCTGAGCTTGACCGCCATCCAGCCGTGCTCTTCGGCGCCGGCGTACACCCCGAGGACGTCCACGATCTCGCCCACCCGCTCGCCGTCCTGGTCGTAGAGCGTGTGGCCCGTGATGGTGTCCATGGCTGCCTCCTCGGCGGTTGCTGCCCCTCGTCCATGAACATAACGGCCGGGTTTCAGAATGTCACGCGTTCGCAACACTTTTCGTCAGGGGATCCCGAGCACCTTGTGGGTCTGGACGCTGAGCCGCCAGCGGGGGCGGTCGAGGCACAGCTGCACGGCGGCGGCCGTCGCCGCCGCCCGGTCGGCGCCGTCCATCGGCGACACGAGGTGGTGGTCGAACGCCAGCGCCTCCAGCGCACCGAGGTCGATGCCCTCCTGGGGCCACACCACCTTCAGCTCGTCGCCGCTCGTGACCGCCAGCTCGGTCCCGGCCTTCGGTGACACGCACACCCAGTCGATGCCGGCGGGCAGGGGCAGGGTGCCGTTGGTCTCGACGGCGACCTCGAAGCCCTCGTCGTGCAGGGCGGCCACGAGCGCGTCGTCGAGCTGCAGCGCAGGCTCGCCGCCGGTGCACACCACGAACCGGTGGTCGCTCCCCGGACCCCAGGTCGCCGCGACGTGCTCGGCGAGCTCGGCGGCCCCCCGGAAGAGCCCACCGCCGGGACCGTCGGTGCCGACGAAGTCCGTGTCGCAGAACCGGCACGTGGCCGTGGCGCGGTCGCGCTCGCGCCCGGACCACAGGTTGCAGCGGGAGAAGCGCAGGAACACCGCGGCCCGACCCACCTGGCGACCCTCGCCCTGCAGGGTCTTGAAGAGCTCCTTCACCGCGTACGTGCTCACGACCGCCTCACCGGTAGCGGGTGGGGTCGGGGACGCCGGCGTCTTCGAAGCCCCGCCGGCGCAGCACGCAGGCGTCGCACGCCCCGCACGCGCCGTCCGCCAGGGCGTCGTAGCAGCTGACGGTCATGCCGTAGTCGACGCCGAGCTCGGTGCCCCACCGGATGATCTCGGCCTTCGTCTTGTCGATGAGCGGGGCGCGGATGCGGTAGCCCTCGCCCTCCACGCCGGCCCGCGTGCCGGTGTTGGCGACCCGCTCGAAGGCGGCGACGAACTCGGGACGGCAGTCCGGGTAGCCGGACCAGTCGAGCGCGTTCACGCCGATGAAGATGTCCGGCGCGCCGAGCACCTCTGCCCAGGCCAGCGCGTACGCCAGGAACACGGTGTTGCGGGCCGGCACGTACGTGGACGGGATGCCCTCGCCGATGGCGTGGTCGTCGCGGCCCTTGGGGATCTCGCCCTCGCCGAGCAGCGACGACCCGCCGAACGCGGCGAGGTCGATGGCGACCACCCGGTGCTCGGCCGCGCCGAGGGCGCCGGCCACCCGGCGGGACGCCTCGAGCTCGTGGGCGTGGACCTGCCCGTAGCGGAAGCTCATGGCGTGCGCGTCGAGCCCCTCGGACCGGGCGACGGCGAGGCACGTGGCCGAGTCGAGGCCTCCCGAGAGCAGCACGACGGCGCGGCGCGTCACGGCTCCAACCTACGGCCGCCCTCCACGGTTCCCCGCGTGCGACCATGGCGCGCGTGCAGCAGGTCACCGCGATCGTCAAGCCCCACAAGCTGGGCGACGTCAAGGCCGCCCTCCAGCAGGCGGGGGTGCAGGGCATGACCGTCACCGAGGTGAAGGGGTACGGCCGCCAGGGCGGCCACACCGAGGTGTACCGGGGCGCCGAGTACCAGGTCGACCTGGTGCCCAAGGTGCGCATCGAGGTCGTGGTGCCCTCCGGTGAGGCCGACCACATCGCGGACGTGATCGCCGGTGCCGCCCGCACCGGCACCATCGGCGACGGGAAGATCTGGGTCACCGACCTCGAGGGCGTTCGCCGCATCCGCACCGGGGAGCGGGGGGCCGACGCCCTCTGAACGGTTCACGCGCCCGAAACACTCGGGTAGCCGTCGGGACACAGCCTTTCGTCAACGTGACCGCCATCTGAGCGGCGACTGACGCCGCCCCGCGACGAGGGAGCGAACCGATGGAAGGTGGCGACGCCTGGGTCCTGGTGGCCACGGCCATGGTCCTGTTCATGACGCCGGGCCTGGCCCTGTTCTACGGCGGCATGGTCCGGTCGAAGAACGTCCTGAACATGCTGCTGATGAACCTGTACTGCGTCGGGATCATCCCGTTGCTGTGGGTCACGGTCGGCGCCTCGCTCAGCGGCTCGGGCTCGAACGGCCTGATCGGCGGCTTCGACAACATCGGGTTGAAGGACCTCGACGGCTCGAGCCTGCTGGCCACCGCCTTCCTGATGACCTTCGCGGCCATCACGCCCGCCCTCATCAGCGGCGCCGTGGCCGACCGGCTGCGCTTCGCCGCCTGGGCGGTGTTCGTCCCGCTGTGGAGCCTGCTCGTCTACGTGCCGGTCGTGTACTGGATCTACGGCCTCGACTCCGAGACGGGCGACCTCATCGGCTGGCTCGGTGCCCGTGGCTCGCTCGACTTCGCCGGCGGCACGGCCATCCACATCAACGCCGGCGTCGCCGCCCTGGCCATGGTGGTCGTCCTCGGCAAGCGCGCCGGGTGGCCGGGCGAGGCGATGCCCCCGCACAACCTCCCGCTCGTGCTCCTCGGGACCGGCATCCTGTGGTTCGGGTGGTTCGGGTTCAACGCCGGCGGCACCGGCCTCGGCGGCGGGAACGCCGCCCTCGGCGCCACCGCCCTCATGAACACGTTCCTCGCGGCGTCGGCCGGCATGGTGGCCTGGCTCCTCGTCGAGCGGGTGAAGGACGGCCACTTCACGGTCCTCGGCGCCTGCTCGGGCGTGGTCGCCGGCCTCGTCGCCATCACGCCGGCCGCCGCCTACGTCGGCGGGCTCGCCGGCATCGCCTTCGGCGCCGTCGCCGGCGTGTGCTGCTACAGCGCCATCCAGCTGAAGTACCGCCTGGGCTACGACGACAGCCTCGACGTCGTGGGCGTCCACATGGTGGGCGGCATCGTCGGCGGCGTGCTCATCGGCTTCTTCGCCGACTCGGGCATCATCGGCGGCGGCCCCGAGGACGAGGGCCTGTTCTTCGGCGGAGGCGCCGAGCTGCTGCTCGAGCAGGTGATCTCCATCGTCGCCGTCCTCGCCTTCTCCTTCGTCGTCACCTTCGTGCTGGCCAAGATCCTCGACGCCACCATCGGCCTGCGGGTGCCGGCGGGCGACGAGGCCACCGGCCTCGACCGCGCCGAGCACGCCGAGCGCGCCTACGGCGGCGACCTGGCCGGCGTCTGATCCGGAGGACGCCAGCCCGGGCGGCGGTCGGGCCGAGCGCCTGGACCCCGGCCCGGGCAGCGGCCGCCCGTTCCCTCGCGTAGGTTGGTGGCACCGATCGCACCGCAGCTCAGGGGGGACGAGTGGCCGACTCGAAGCAGCCGAGGGCGCCGTTCGCGCCGTGGGACCGCCGGGAGCTGCCCGGTGCCTTCAGCGTCGAGGACACCGCGCGGCGGGTGGGCCAGTACAAGTGGATCGAGATGAAGCTGTTCGAGGCGCTCGGCGGCTGGGTCGCCACCGTGCCCGAGCTCGACGTCAAGATGCGCCTCGGCACCCACTGCTACCACCACGCCTGGCACGCCGAGCTGTGGCACAAGCGCCTGCCCGAGCTGCGTGAGATGGACCCCGACCGGCTCACCCGGCCGGCGAGCCCCGAGGTCGAGGCGTTCATGACCGCCCTCACCGAGCCGGGCGAGCACGACCAGACGATCGAGAAGCTGGTGGGCGTCTACCGGGTGCTCATCCCGCACAAGGTGGCGGCGTACACGTACCACCGGAACAACACGTCGACCATCACCGACGCGCCCACGATCCGCTCGCTGGGGTTCATCCTCCAGGACGAGATGGAGGACTGGCGCGACGGCACGCTCATGCTCACCTCACTCATCCAGACCGAGGAGGAGGTGCGCCGGGCGGCCGAGCACCAGGCGCGGCTCGAGACCCTGCTCGTCGCCGCCGGCGGCATCTGCGGCCCCGGCACCATCGGCGACGCGTACGACCTGTCCGGCGACCCGGCCCGCGCCACCGTCGCCTGACCACGACACACCAGGGGGACCACCGTGAAGAAGCTGCTCTCACCGGATGAGCTGGCCCGCGACGACCGCTTCGAGCGGGCCGAGATGCTCGACCGCATCCAGGACCCGCGCAACGGGTCGCCCGCCGCGAACCGCGGCTCGGGACGGCTGCGGCCCGAGCGGGCCGACGCCCCCGACGCGGCCCGTGCGCTGATGCACGGGATCTTCGTCGGGGAGATCCAGGCGCTCGAGGGGGCCGGGCGCACCTGCTACGACTTCGAGGTCGGGCGGTCCGGGAAGCTCGGCGACGACGAGGTCCCCTTCGAGCTCAAGCTCGACATGGCCCGGCAGTGCTGGGACGAGGCCCGCCACTGCGAGATCTCCGTGAAGCTCAGCGAGTGGATGGGCACCGAGATCGGTGAGTTCGGCGAGAACGCCTTCCTGTTCCAGGCCGCCTGCAACCCCGACCCGGTGCTGCGCCTCACCGGCGTGAACCGGGCGCTCGAGGGCCTCGCCATCGACGTGTTCAACACGATGAAGGAGTTCGGCGACCTGGCCGGCGACCCCGTGCTCGAGTTCTGCGAGGACTGGATGCTGGCCGACGAGGTGACCCACGTGAAGATGGGCTCCGACTGGCTCCGCACGCTCACCGCCACCGACAAGGAGCGCCAGAAGCGGGCGCTCGAGTTCCAGCGGGTGGTCGACAAGCTGTTCTCCTTCGGCGGCTTCCGGGGCGAGGACGACGACAACCCGGTGCAGCTCGCCCGCCGCTTCCGCGAGCTCGCCGGGTTCGACGACGGCGAGATGACCGAGATCGCCGAGCTGTCGCGGGAGGCCAAGGCCGAGGTCGAGGAGCGGGCGCGCCTCGCCCGCGAGGCCGACGCCACCGCCGCCGGCTGATGCCCACCACGGTCGAGCCCCCGACGTTCCGCATGGTCGACTTCGACGCGGGCGAGATCGCCGCGCTCACCGACGAGCTCGCCCGCCGGGTCGGCCTGCCCGACGACGTCGAGATCCGGGTCGAGGTCGACGAGACGACGCCGCTCGGGCGCACCGAGGTCGTGTCGATCGACCCCGTGCACATCCGGACCGAGTCCGGCTCGTTCGAGGACCCGAAGCACCTGCGCCAGTTCAGCCCCGAGGCCGCCACCGACGTGCTCGGCCGGTACCTCCTGCGCGCCGCGGACCGCCGCGACCCCGCCTTCGGCGACCCTCCCCCCGATGCCGACCTCACCGTGCCCCAGCGCACCGCCTGGGAGGTGCACACCGTGGGCCGCATGGCACGGATGGGGTACCCGGTGCGGCGCCAGCGCTGGCTCTACGCGTTCCGCAACCGCCACGGCTTCACCGACGACGCCGACGGTGCGTTCGAGCAGCTCTGGCACGGCGACGGGCTCACCTGGGCCGACATCGACCGCCTCAGCGAGGCCACCGCGTCCACGAACCCGGGCCCGCTGTCGCGCTGATGGCGCCGC
>DASUEE010000344.1:0-2438 GCA_036275235.1 Acidimicrobiales bacterium
GTGGCGAGGACGGCATCGAGGACCCCGAGCGTGTCGATGGCGCCGTCGGGGAGCAGGGGCGCCACGGGATCAGGCGTCGGGCTCGAAGGTGGGCGTGATGCCCTCGGACTCGGCCTTGGCGAGGAGGCGGGCCACCTCGGCGTCGTCGATCGAGGTGGCCTCGTCGATCAGCATGATCGGGATGTCGTCGCGGATCGCGTAGGTGCGCTTGAGGCGTGGGTTGAGGAGGATGTCCTCGTCCTCGAAGTAGTACAGCGGGCCCTTGTCCTCGGGGCAGGCGAGGATGTCGAGCAGCAGCTGGTCGAGTGCCATGCGCCCTGTCTACCAGCGGCCCGGGAGCGGCTCAGAAGAGCGCGCGCACCTCGGCCACGTGGGCGTCGCACTCCTCGCGGGTGCGGGCCTCGAGGTTGAGGCGCAGCAGCGGCTCGGTGTTCGACGGGCGCAGGTTGAACCACCAGTCGCCGAGGTCGACCGTGAGGCCGTCGAGGCGGTCCTGGGGGTGGTCGGCGTAGGCGGCCGCCACCCGCTCGATCACCGCGACGGGGTCGTCGACCTGGGTGTTGATCTCGCCCGACGCCGCGTAGCGCTCGAAGGGCACCCGAAGCTCCGACAGCTTCTGCCCGGCGAGGCTCAGCTGCTCGAGCACGACCAGGGAGGCGATGGCGCCGGAGTCGGCCCGCCAGTTCTCCCGGAAGTAGTAGTGCGCCGAGTGCTCGCCGCCGAACGCCGCGCCGGTCTCGGCCATCGTCGCCTTGATGAAGCTGTGCCCGACGCGCGTGCGCACGGCGGTCCCGCCGTTCTCCTCGACCACCTCCGGCACGGCCTTCGAGCAGATCAGGTTGTGCAGGATCGTGGCGCCGGGCTCCTTCGCCAGCACGCCCTTCGCGACGATCGCCGTGGTGGTCGAACCGGAGACCGGCTCGCCCTGGTCGTCGACCAGGAACACGCGGTCGGCGTCGCCGTCGAAGGCGAGGCCGAGGTCGGCACCGACCTCCCGGACGCGAGCCTGCAGGTCCCGCAGGTTCTCGACGTCGATCGGGTCGGCCGGGTGGTTCGGGAACGTGCCGTCGAGCTCGGCGTACATGACCTCGAGGTCGATGGGGAGGCCCTCGAACACCTTCGGCACGACGAGGCCGCCCATCCCGTTGGCGGTGTCCGCCACGACCTTCATCGGCTTCAGCGCCGCAGTGTCGATGAAGCTGCGGACGTGGTCGGCGTAGGCGTCGATCACGTCGTCCTCGGTGATCGTCCCCGGTTCGCCCTGCGGCGACAGGTCCTCCTCGAGGACGATGCGCTTGATCTCGTCGAGCCCGGTGTCCTGGCCGATGGGGCGGGCGCCGGCGAGGGTCATCTTGATGCCGTTGTACTGGGCCGGGTTGTGGCTGGCCGTGAACATCACGCCGGGTGCGTCGAAGCGGCCCGAGGCGAAGTAGAGGAGGTCGGTGGAGGCGAGCCCCAGCCGGGTGACGTCCATCCCCTGGCTCGTGGCTCCGTCGCAGAAGGCGGCGACGAGCTCCACGCCCGAGGGCCGCATGTCCTGGGCGACCAGCACGCGGTCGTGCGGGTGCGGTTGCGTGCGCACGTAGCGGGCGAAGGCCACGCCGATGGCGCGGGCGAGCTCGGCGTCGAGCTGGTCCGGGGTGGTGCCCCGGATGTCGTACGCCTTGAAGACGGCATCGATGTCGGCCACCCGGGAAGGCTGGCCGCCGCTGCCCGTCGGGGGCAAGCGGTCCCGGGTGGCGACGAGGACGGCGACGGCGAGCACCGACAGCGTGGCGAGGCCGATCACGCGGTCGAACGACGTGCCCACCAGGCCGACCGCGGCCGGCAGGTCGACCGCCGGCGCGATGAGGCCGGACAGCAGCTCGCGGATGCCGAGACCGCCCGGGAAGATGCCGATCGCGGAGGCCGCCACCGTCGCCATCGACAGCGAGGTCGCCTGGGCGATGCTCGGCTCGAAGCCGAGGGCCTGGATCGTGAGGAGCAGGCGCGCTGCCTTCACCACGACCGAGAGCGCCTCGACCACCACCAGGTCCCGCACGAGCCGTCCCGTGGTGCGAGCCGGGGCCGTGCGCCGGATGAGCAGCGCGGCGGCGACGACCATGCCGATGCCGACGGCGAGCAGCACCACGGCCTGCGCAGGGGCGGCCGCGACCTGGACGCCGGCGACGACGACCAGCGCCACGCCGATGTAGGCCACACCGACGGCCAGCGTCGAGGCCACCGCCTGCGCCGTGCTCGAACCGCCCCGGGACAGTGCCGAGGTGCGCACGATGACCGAACCGGGGATCGGGAGCAGGTTGAACGCGGCGGCGATCACCGCGACGCGCATCGCCGGAAGCAGCCCCACCGACTGGCCGACGACGCGGGCGGAGATCCGGTACTCCTCGGCGTTCACCACCGCGCCGGGCAGCACGAGCGCGGCGGCGATGGCCACG